>JAACZX010000459.1 GCA_009996555.1 Chitinophagaceae bacterium
GCTGCTATCGGTTCTTTCAGAATTTGTACAAGAATATTTGGCTTTCCGTTAAGTACTTCGCCAATCTTTCCTGTTTTAATGATCTCAGCTTCGGTTTGAAACTTGCTGAAATCACTTATACTTTCGCTTTTGTCTGTAATTGATTGTGCAGTAAACTTGAGGAGGGAGCGAACATAGGGGCTCAGGTCGGTGTAGTGAAGAAAACCATCCTTCTCAAACCCAACATCCACAAATGCAGCATTCATACCGGGCACAAGCTTTTTTACTTTGCCGAGGTATAAATCACCAACGGTAAAACTGGCATCATGACTTTCCTGGTGCAGTTCTACCAACTTCTTGTCTTCTAACAACGCAATTTCAACCCCGGTTGGGGCTGAGTTAATGATCAGTTCCTTATTCACTCGTAACGTCTTTTAAATTGAACCATTGCTCACTTACTTCACCTGATCAGGAAGGAATAAGCCAATTGCAGCAAGTGTATACAAGCAAGCAGACAAATTTCTGCAATGGCTATAGCGAAGCAGAGTCCCGTTTAAAAGCGGGACTCCGTTCAATTCAGAAGATTAATTATTTATTCTTCTTCTTGTGACGGTTCTTTCTAAGACGTTTCTTACGCTTGTGCGTCGCAATTTTATGACGCTTTCTCTTTTTTCCGCAAGGCATGTTTAATACGTTTTACGTTCGTTAATAAATAGGGTTATAATAATTTTATCTGGTCTTCAATCTGCTTGATCATTTCAGGATTGCTCCTGAACTTTCCCTGTGTTTCCAGCGATTTTACCGTTTGCAAAAACAGTTCGTATTTCTTTTTGGCGTTTGCTTTATCACCGGTGGTTTTATAAGCATCGGCCAGGCGAAGGATCACTTCAAGATTCTGCGGCTGCAGTGCAACTACATTTTCAAAGCGCTCAATGGCTTTTGGCCATTGTCCACTGATGGTTGAACCAACACCCATCATGTATTGA
The DNA here is from genome assembly GCA_009996555.1 of Chitinophagaceae bacterium. Taxonomy (GTDB): domain Bacteria; phylum Bacteroidota; class Bacteroidia; order Chitinophagales; family Chitinophagaceae; genus Lacibacter. Next base: position 966 of record JAACZX010000459.1, read on the forward strand.
GCAAAAGCATTGTTGGGGTCTTTCTCTGCCACTTCACGTATCAGCGCAATTCCTTTCATGGGGGGCTCACTGCCGCCGCCGCCAAAGAAATAAGTGCTGCCCAATCCTACTTTTGTAGAATCATTGTTTGGATTTAACTCCAGTGCCTTTTCAAATAACTCTTTTGCTTCTTTGGCCATCCACACCTGCAGGGGTTGTTCCGATACAGTTTGCAGCTCACCTAAAAACAAATGGGCTGCAAAGGTGAGGTTTTTCTCTGAATTTTCCAACTTAGCAGCTTCAGCAATGTATTTAGCATACGGCACAAAAGCCCCGATGGTATCCATCCAGAAGGCAGAAAGCTTGCGATAGACTTGAATTTGCTGATTTTTTACATCACCCCGTACTACAGAGTTTTCCCATTCTGTTACTTTTTGTAGTTGCTGGGGAGAGAGCCTTTTTTTAGCAAGGCCAAGCATGGTAGGAAAATCAAGTGCAACAGCTTGGGCTGCATTTGCACCAGCACCTTGGGCAGGAGCAGAAGCATGATCATGACCAGCATGCTCATCAACTGCTTCGGATGGAACTGTTCGTCCAAAGAAAAACAAAAGAAAAACTGCTGAGACAGCAGCAGTTACATAAATAATTTGTTGCCTTTTCACACTTCAGAAATTGAAGTGCAAAGCTACAGCAAGTAAGCCATTAAAAGCCGGGCGAAGGCTTATTTAACTTTCATCATCGGCATTGTCTTTTTGCACAGCACCGCCGGTGTAATTTGTTTTTACTTCCTGTACAAACTCTTTGGCTGGTTTGAACGCAGGTATATAATGTTCAGGAATATGAACAGCAGTATTACGCTTGATGTTACGGCCAATTTTGGCTGCTCTTTTTTTGGTAATAAAACTTCCGAATCCACGGATATAAATATTCTGACCCGCAGAAAGAGAATCTTTTACTTCTTTGAACATCGTTTCAAGTGTAACAAGCACATCCACCTTAGGGATGCCTGTTTTTTCTGAGATTTGGTTCACAAGATCTGCTTTGCGCATGCGTAAAAAATTTAAGGGTTGTGACTATTTTGGACTAATATCCTGAAATAATTTCACAAAATGAAACATATCGGCCAAAATTATTTTAGTAACTGGTTGATTATGAGGAAAAAAAGGCGAGCACTTGGGGCTATTCCCCTTATTTTGCATTAACAGCCCTGACTGGCGGCATTTACAACACAATGGACAAGTCAAAATATTTCAGGCAAAAACTACTTCACTGGCACCATACAATAAACGAACGGGAGCTACCTTGGAAAGGGGAGAAAGATGTGTACCGTATATGGTTAAGTGAAATTATTCTGCAGCAAACCCGTGCTGAGCAGGGCCTGAAGTACTATGAACGCTTTGTAAATCAGTACCCAACTGTTCAAAAACTTGCGAAAGCCCCTATAGAAGAAGTGTATAAATTATGGGAAGGATTGGGTTATTATAACCGTTGCAGAAACCTGCATGCCACGGCTCAATTCATAGCAGTTGAGCTGAAGGGAAAATTTCCCTCCACTTACGAAACCATTCTTGAACTGAAAGGCGTGGGGCCATATACCGCTGCTGCTATTGCATCGTTTGGATTTGGATTGCCCCATGCGGTTGTGGATGGCAATGTATTTCGGGTATTAAGCAGGTATTTTGGAATTGATACTGCTATTGATAGTACAGAAGGTAAAAAACTGTTTCAGCAATTAGCAGCAGAATGTCTAGACACAACCTCGCCTGCTTTCTATAACCAGGCCATTATGGATTTTGGGGCAACGGTTTGCAAGCCGGATCTCCCGGATTGCTTAAACTGCCCAATAAAAGGAAAGTGCACGGCATTTGAACAGCAACTTGTGAATGAGCTGCCGGTGAAGGCCAAGAAAAATAAGATCCGAAGCAGGTGGTTCAGGTTTTACCTGCTCATGCACGATGGAAAAATTGCAGTGCAGAAACGAACAGCAAAAGATATTTGGAGCAATTTGTACGAATTTCCCAATGAAGAGTATGCCAGTGAAAAAGAATGGAAAGCAGCAGATTCATCATCAACAGAATTGTGGTTAAAGAAAAACAACATCAAGCGAACGTATCAGCAGCTATCAGCAACAAAAGCAATAAAACAACAATTAAGCCACCAGCTTATTCATGGAGTGGCTGTGGCAGTTCAGCTAAATGGAAAACAGGTTTTGCACAGTAACCGGGAATGGAAAACTGTTAAAGAGCTAAAACAGCTGCCGTTTCCAAAACTGTTAAATGATTTTTTAAAGGCGGGAGTTCTTGAATTATTTACCTGGAAGCATACAACAGTTAACCAAAAAACGTAATTTAGAAGGAGTGACAGACAAATGTTTGGCTATGATCAATTCATTCTGAACTAAAATTTATACGTATGAGAGGAGTTAACCGTGTGATGCTTATCGGCAATCTTGGAAAAGAACCTGATGTGCAGGTGCTGGAAGGAAATATTGCCGTTGCCAAATTTCCACTGGCTACAACAGAAACATTTAAAGACCGCACAGGCAAACTGGTGAGCCAAACGGAATGGCATACCGTGGTGCTTTGGAGAGGGCTGGCAGAGCTGGCACAGAAATATCTCCACAAAGGAAGTCTTGTTTATATTGAAGGGCGCCTGAAGACACGTAGCTGGGAAGACAAGGAAGGCGTTAAGAAATATGCTACTGAAGTGGTGGGCGATAATCTTATCATGCTTGATAAACGGGCCGATGGAACAGGTAAGCATGATGTTCCTGATCAGTTGGGCGGCTATCATGGCGATGATATACCTCCAATTGGTGAGCCCAGTGGTGATCTTCCGTTTTAGGGATATATCCATGTGTTGTTTATTTTTGCCCTGAGCGGTACATTATTCACTTAATCTTGATGCTTTGGATTTTCACCACGTCGGCACTTCTTTTTTATTGTCAATTAAGCCTGTGTTGCTGGCTATCAACAGCCAGGGGCTGACATTGCTTGTTATTCTTTTTCTCATTTTATTGTTTTTTTCGTTTGTGGTAAGCGGAGCTGAAGTGGCTTTTTTCTCCCTGCGTTATAAAGACCTGAATGTCATTAAAACAAAACCCGATGCACCTGCACGACGCATTGTAAACCTGCTGGAAGAACCAAAAGTGCTGATGGCAAGTTTGCTTGCAGCCAATGTTATTTTTAATCTCGGTATTGTCTTCCTCACCAATTTTCTGATTGATGAAGCACTTAATCTGCGTCATAATTTATGGTGGGTTGAGTTTATCTTAAAAGCTACTGCCATAACAGCATTGATACTTTTGTTTTGTGAAACATTGCCCAAAGTGTGGGCCTCACAAAACAATATTTTCTTTGCCTACTTTGCCAGTTGGTGGATCGATGCGATTGTATATCCTATTTTCAAATCAACAGGAAGCTGGCTGGCTGGTTATACCGATGGTATTGAAAAAAGAATGTCGAAGTATCAAACTTCTTCCTTGAAATCAGAAGAACTGGATTACGCTATTGATCTTATGAGTGAAGAGGAAGCAACAGTTGAAGAGAAGCAGATATTGAAAGGTATTCAGAATTTCAGCAACATTACTGTGAAACAAGTCATGCGTTCAAGACTTGATGTAAGCGGCATAGAGTATAAAATGCCTTTCCAGGAAGTGGTGAAACGCCTGCAGGAGCTGCATTACAGCCGTGTTCCCGTTTATAAAAATAATCTTGATGAAGTAGTAGGTATTCTTCATACAAAAGACCTGTTGCAGCATTTGAATGATACAGATGAATTCCGCTGGCAGCAATTAATGCGCACTCCCTTTTTTGTTCCTGAGCATAAACTGATCGATGATCTGCTGAAGGAATTTCAGCAAAAGAGAATACACTTTGCAATTGTAGTGGATGAATTTGGTGGCACCAGTGGTATTGTAACAATGGAAGATGTGGTAGAAGAAATTATTGGTGACATTAAAGACGAGTTTGATGACGATGAAAGTGTGAATAAGAAAATTGATGAAAGCAATTACATCTTTGAAGGCCGTACAATGATTCATGATATGTGCCGCACAATGAATCTTTCTGTTGATACATTTGATAAAGTGAAGGGAGAAAGTGAATCGCTGGCAGGACTTGTATTGGAGTTAGCCGAACGATTGCCCGTAGTTGGTGATATAATTGAAACAGGCGATTTTCAATTTACAGTACAGGAAGTAAGCCGTAACCGTATTGAAAAAGTGAAAGTGACCATTAAACCTCTTGATTGATTAACATGAAACAACTGCATTTGCGTACCTCGTACTTTGTACTTCGTATTTTTTATATTTTTTGTTTACTGGTTTTATTTGTTGCCTGCAATTCCGATCCCCGTCCCCGGCCAAAAGGCTATTTCCAGATTGATTATCCTGAGAAAAAATATGTGTTGTTTGATGAGCCTGGTTATCCATATACATTCGAATACCCTGTTTATGGAAAGGTATTAAAGGATAGTACCTTCTTTGATGACAAACCAGAGAATCCTTATTGGGTCAATCTTGATTTTCCTGCCTTTTCCGGTCGTATGCACATGAGCTATAAATCAATTGGTAGCTTAAATAAATTTGACATGCTGGTACAGGATGCGTTTAAGATGACCAGCAAACACAGTTTAAAAGCAACCTCCATCGATGAAATTCCGGTAAAAGGCGGTACAGGAGTAAATGGATTTATTTTTGATGTGGGTGGTAATGCTGCAACGGGCAAACAGTTTTTTGTAACTGACAGCAGCAAGCATTTTTTACGTGGTGCACTCTACTTCGATGCAACGCCGAATTACGATTCCATCAAACCTGTTGAGCAATTCCTCTATAAGGATATGCAGCATTTGATTCAAACCTTGAGGTGGAGAGATTAATTAACTAATAATTTATCTGTAAATTATTCGTTTGATTTCTTCTGAAAATAGCTGAATCAGAAATAATAATTTTTGATCCTGTCATAGAAGTTTTTTCTAAAGTTATCCTTGTATAAATATCAGCAGTTGTAATAATTGTGTATTCATAATTCAGATTAAAGTTGTTGAACTGATAACCAAAATTAGTTGGGTATTCATTATTAAAGTTATAAGACAAGTTGAATTGTTTCATTGCATCCGTTTGCGTTCTTATTAATTGAATTTTTGCAGTTGTAACTGGATAGAGCTTGAAGTCTATTTGTTGAAAAGTTACCGGATCATAGTCATAAAAACTCTTATCGGAATAAAAATGATTTCCATCAAGATTCCCTCTTAATTCGAATCCATTTGGTGCTTCAAATTGAATGTTTAAAGATTTGCTATTGAAATCGTCAGGGTTGATTTTTACGTTCATTTCAAACCATCCATCACCATTTGTTTTTACGATCGCAACTTCGGGGTACAAATAGCTTTGACTTTGATTGGACCAAATAGCCCTTACTTTTATCTTGTCAAAGCCACGATTGGTTGTAGCATCATATATTCTTCCTCGAAATGTTGTTGTAATACAATTGCCGGTACATTTTGCTTTTAGACAGGAACTAAAAAATGAGATACAAAGAATACATACAAGAGGTATTAGATGTTTCATAATGTCGATTTTCTTAGTCTAAAATATGGCTGAAAAGGTAGAAATCAAAGTTATTAATGTTAATACTTTCAACGAGAATCAGCCGTACAGACTTATCTTTACAGCATGATTGTTATCGATGATATCTACATCAGTGATGAAGTGGTGGAGGAGCAGTTTGTATGCGACCTCAACAAATGTAAAGGTGGTTGCTGTGTGGATGGTGATGCCGGTGCGCCACTTACCAACGATGAACTCAAAGAAGTGATTAACGGGTATGAAAAGATCAAACACCTGATTACCGAAGAAGGAAGGAACGTGGTAGATAAAAACGGATTGTACCAATACGACCAGGAATTTGGCTGGGTAACACCCACCATCAGCAATGGAATGTGTGCGTATGGTTTGGTAGACGAGAAAGGAATTGTGAAGTGCGCCTTTGAACAACAATACTATGCAGGCGAACTGAAATGGAAGAAACCCATCTCCTGTCATCTCTATCCCATCAAAATCAGCAAGAGCAAAAATACCGAGCAGGAATATGTGAACTACGAACCGAGAGACCCGATGTGTAATCCCGGTTGCGTAAATGGACAGAAGCTGAAAGTGCCGGTATATGTGTTTTTGAAAGAAGCAATCATTCGCAAATACGGCGAAGATTTTTATGAAGTGCTTACGCAAATAGCAGATCAGTATTACGCATCAAAAGACGCAAAGAAGTAACTTTAATCAATGAGCCAGACTGCAGATAAATTTATTGCCAAGAGCACCATCAAGGCTGCTGATCTCGATCACAGACGTACCATTAATTTCAACATTGGTAAGTACAATGCAAAAGTACCCGAGGGTAAACAGCAGTTTACACAAATGCTTACTGCACGTGAACGGGCAAAGAATGTTAAGTGGCGTGCGCTGGAAACACTCGATCAGCAACTGGAAGAATTTGAATCGCAGTTTACACGGAGAGGCGGTAAAGTAATATGGGCTGAAAATACACAGCAGGCTTGCGATGAGATTTTGAAGATATGTCAGGCACGCAGCTGCAAAACATTGGTGAAGAGTAAGAGCATGGTGACGGAGGAAATTCACCTCAATGATTTTTTAGCGAAACATCATATTGAAAGTGTAGAAACAGATTTAGGCGAATACATTCAGCAATTGGACGATGAACCGCCTTATCATATTGTTACACCTGCCATGCACAAAAGCAAAGAAGATGTAGCGAAACTGTTTGCAGATAAATTAGGAACTGATCCCAAAGCAACGCCGGAGCAACTCACATTAACAGCACGCAAAATTCTCCGTGAAAAATATGTGCAGGCTGAAGTTGGTGTAACAGGTGCGAACTTTATTTTGGCAGATGTTGGTGGCATTGCTGTTACAGAAAACGAAGGCAATGCAAGATTAAGTTGTGCTTTCCCTAAAACGCATATTGTAATTGTTGGTATTGAAAAAGTATTGCCCAGCATGAACGATCTTGGTTTGTTCTGGCCCTTGCTTGCAACTTACGGAACAGGACAAAACGTAACGGTGTACAACAGCATTGTTCTTGGTCCAAAGCAACAAGGCGAAAAAGACGGGCCCGAAGAAATGATTGTGATTTTGCTTGATAACGGCAGAACAAATGTGTTGAAGAATCCGAAGACGAGGGAGAGTTTATACTGCATTCGTTGTGGGGCGTGTCTAAATGCCTGTCCTGTTTATAAAAATATTGGTGGTCATAGTTACGGAACAACTTACAGCGGTCCCATTGGAAAAGTAATTACACCACATCTGAAAGATCTCGGCGAATACAAACATCTCAGTTATGCATCATCGTTATGCGGCAACTGTACGGAGGTTTGCCCGATGCGTATTAACCTGCACGAATTGTTATTGGAGAATCGTTACGAAGCAGTGGAAGATGGCTTTGTTTCTTTTGGCGAACGGATGGCCTGGAAGGTTTGGAAAAAAGTTTCACTGAGTCGTAAGCTCATGAACACCGGCAGCAGTAAAATGCGCAGCTGGGTGATCAATAAATTTGTGAAAGACTGGACACGCAACCGTGGCCCCATGCAATTCCCGGAGAAAAGCTTCAATCAACTTTGGCGTGAACGAAACGGGCAGTAAATTCAAACATGTTTGTTTATACACCGCATATTACACCTCGCATCAGTTACATTATTCAACTGCTGAAAGAACGTTGGCAGATAGAAGTAGTTGTAACAGCTGATAACGAACTGTTTCAGCAAAGTGGTGATGTGAAGATTGTTTATGCAGGTGAGCGTATTGATGCAACTTCTTACTTTATCCAATCAACCGGTTTATTACAACAACACGATATTCGCAAACAACGCATCAATTGTTTTGAATGGGAAGGAGTGAAAGCATTTTATGAAACCAATGATGATTTTGGTTTTGATGTTTTCGCTGCTGTCTTTTATCTCATCACCCGTTACGAGGAATACCTGGAATATGAACCTGATGAATATGGCCGCTATGCACATTGGAATGCAGTAGCATGGAAGGAAGGTTTCTTGCATCAGCCACTCATCGATATTTGGCTGATGAAGTTAGAGGCAAAGCTGAAGCAATGTTTTTCATCATTCACCATTCACCACTCAGCATTCACCTTTCTTCCTACCTATGATATCGACATTGCCTGGAGTTATAAACACAAAGGATGGTTGAAAACAGTTGGTGGCTTATTGAAGCATCCGTCAACTATCGGCAAACGATTACAGGTGTTAAGTAGCAAAGAAAAAGATCCGTACGATTCGTATGCATGGCTGCAACAATTGCATGAACAATACCAGCTTCAGCCAATTTATTTTTTCCTGTTGGCAAAACGCAACAGCGAGCACGATAAAAACATTTTACCTTCTAAAACTGCGTTGCAGCAACTGATTCGTACAACAGCAGCGGTCGCATTGCATCCTTCCACACAAAGCACAGTAAACACATCGTTACTCAAAGAAGAAAAGGAAATGCTGCAATGGATCAGCAGAAAGAAAATAACAGCAACCCGTAATCATTATATCCAGTTTCATTTACCCCATTCGTATCGCACAGTACTTGTACATGGTTTTACGGAAGAGTACAGTATGGGCTATGGAACAGTCAATGGTTTCCGTGCATCTACCTCTCATTCGTTTTTGTGGTACGATCTGGAGAAAGAAGAAACAACAGCCTTGCGAGTGCATCCGTTTGCCTACATGGAAGCAAATTCTTTTTACGAGTTGCATCAAACATCTGAGGAAGCGTTAGAAGAAATGAAAATGATATGTGCGGAAGTGCAAAAAGTGAACGGTACTTTCATCAGCATCTTTCATAATCATTTTTTAGGAACAGATCCAATGTTCAATGGTTGGAGGGAGATGTATGAAAAGTTTGTAGCGGAAGTACGAGGTACGAAGTAAGAAGTACGCAAAATACTCACTATTCACGACTCACGGCTTTGATTGCTCATTCTTTGAACCTTCCAGCATCTGCATTAATTCTTTCATCTCCGGATCACTTAAGTAGCGCCATTTACCAACTGCAATGTTTCCGAGTTGAATATTCATGATGCGAACACGTCGCAGACTCACCACTTCATAATCAAATGCTTCACACATACGCCTGATCTGGCGATTCAATCCTTGTTTGAGAATGATGGAAAAACTTTTGCCGCTTAACGTACGCACTTTACAGGGAAGCGTTACTGTATTAAGAATATGAACACCATTGCTCATCTTCGCTGCAAAGTCAGGCGTTAATTTTTTATTGACAGTAACGATGTATTCTTTTTCATGCTCATTACCAGCACGAAGAATTTTATTTACGATATCGCCGTTGTTGGTCAGAAAGATCAAACCTTCTGAATCTTTATCTAAACGTCCGATAGGGAAGATGCGTTTGGGATGATTGATGAAACGGATAATGTTGGTGCGATCCTTTTCATCAGTTGTAGAAGTAATGTTCAGCGGTTTGTTAAACGCAATGATGAACTGATCTTGCTTGGCAGTTGATTTTACTTTCAACAACTCATCATCAATATACACTTTGTCTTTTGAAGAAACTCTTGTGCCTGCAAGAGCAATGTTGCCATTCACCATTACACGTGCCTGGTCGATCAGTTTATCTGCTTCACGGCGTGAGCAATAACCTGTTGCACTGATGTATTTATTTAAACTGATCTTTTCTTCGGCCATGTGGTAAAGATAACTGGATTAATTATCGGCAACGTCACGCTGTTCATCAGCCGTTTTCTTATACGCTTTGTTTACAAGATAAACTCCCAGTAAAGCAACAAGACCACCTGTGGCCAATGTAACGGATATTTTTTCATCAAAGATCCAAACACCAAACAACACGGCAACAACCGGATTCACGTACGCATAAATACTGGCTTGTTCAGTGGGGAGATTTTGCAATGCGTATAAATAACAGATGAATGCGATCACAGAACCAAATAAAACAAGATAGCCAATGGCTGCCCATGCCTGCCATGCAATTTCAGTGAATGGCGTAAAATTTGGATCGGTTGTAGAAATGCCCAGCAATGCCGCACCCGCAATCACCATTTGAAAACCTAAGCCAAAGTAAGGATTAAAATTTGCAGCCTGTTTTTTTGTATAGAGCGAACCAAAGGCCCATGTCCAGGTTGCAATGAGTGAGATCAAAATGCCGAAACGAAAATTCGGATCAAAGAAATCCTGTAAATGTTCGTAGAAAATAACGCATACACCGCCAAAGCCGATCATTAAACCAAGCAATGCTTTTGCCGGAATCTTTTCTTTTGAACCAAACAGGTTAATGATAACGATCCACAAAGGAAAAATAGCACCCATGATAGCACCAAGACCGGAAGAAATATATTTCAATCCCCATGTACTTAATCCATTACTTAATACAAAATTGAGCAGTGCTAAAATGAGCAGTGGAGCCAGCTCTTTTCCCCTTGGAAACTGTGCGCCTTTTGCAATGAAGAAGATCATGTAACAAAGACCACCCAGCAGTTGACGCATTCCCGAAAGCTGAATGGCAGAAGGCATATGCCGCACACCTTCTTTTGAAGCGATCCATGTAGTTCCCCACAACACACACACAACTGCCAATGCAAACAATGCTTTTGCCCTTGTTCCTTTTTTACGAATCGTTAAAGGATTAAAGACCGAAAGACTTTTGATCGCATCTGTTGAAACGTCGAGTGCTTTGTTGAATGGGGGTTTGCGCATTTGGCCTCTCTTCCCTACCTTCTCTCCAAAGGAGAGAAGGCGGTACTGTATTTTAAAATTAAACTATTGAACTTCCACTTCATCTGTCTGTCTTTTCTGAACTGGTAATGGCAAGAATCAATTAAACACTTTAAAATAGCGAGCCTTGTGCGTTGGGCTCTCCCCTTCGGGGGAGTTGGAGGGGCTTTTGCTTAATGTTTAAAGTGCCGCATACCTGTAATCACCATCGCCAGGTTGTTTTGCTTACAGTATTCGATCGAATCATTGTCACGGATAGAACCGCCAGGCTGAATGAATGCAACAATACCAGCCGCATGACCTAACTGCACACAATCATTGAACGGGAAGAACGCATCACTCGCCATGACAGCACCATTCAAATCAAAATTGAACTGCTTTGCTTTTTCAACTGACTGACGGAGTGAATCGATACGGCTTGTTTGTCCGCAACCTTTACCAACTAATTGTTTATTCTTCACCAATGCAATGGCATTTGATTTTAAATGTTTGCAGATGAGGTTTGCAAATGCCAGATCTTCTTTTTCTGCAGCCGTTGTTTCTCTGCCACCTGCTTCTTTCCATTCCGTGTAATTGCCTTCATCTACACCTTGCACCAGCACACCATTCAAGATAGATTTGTATTGCTCTTTTACGTTTGGTTGTGCTTTCAGTTGCAACAAAATTCTGTTCTTCTTCGACTTTAATACTTCCAATGCATCAGCAGCAAATGAAGGAGCGATCAATACTTCAAAGAAGATTTCATTGATGGCATCGGCTGTAGCTTTATCAATTTCGCCATTGCAAACCAATACTCCACCAAATGCACTTTCATTATCACCTGCAAGAGCGGTATCCCAACTGTCTTTCACTGTTGCACGTTGTGCCACACCGCATACGTTGGTATGTTTGATGATGGCAAAAGTAGTATCTGTAAATTCTTTGATGAGTTGCACAGCAGCATCCACATCAACCAGGTTATTATAGGAAAGTTCTTTACCGTTCAGTTGTGTAAACAGTTCATCGAGGTTGCCGAAGAATCGTGCCGTTTGATGAGGGTTCTCACCATAACGCATAATTTTCTCTTCTTTGTTGAACGGCGTTTCAACAGCCGATTGATGGAAGTAGTTGCTGATAGCCGTATCATAAGCAGTACACACATCAAATGCTTTGATGGCAAATGCACGACGTTGCTCATAACTTGTTTCACCATTTTGCTCACGCAAAATATTTTCCAGTACAGCATATTCTTTTTTCGCTGCCAATACCACTACATCTTTATGATTTTTTGCACCGGCACGGATCATCGATGGTCCGCCGATATCAATTTTTTCAATGATTGCTTTTTCATCGGTTGTTGAAGCAACAGTTTCTTCAAACGGATACAGATCAACGATCACGAGATCCATTTCAGGAATATTGTATTGCTTCATTTCGGCTAAATGCTGCTCATCGTCACGCTTGCCGAGAATACCACCGAACACTGAAGGATGCAATGTTTTTACACGGCCACCCAAAATAGAAGGGTAGCTGGTTAAATTTTCAACAGGCACTACAGGAACGCCGAGTTTTTCAATAAACTGTTGTGTACCACCGGTAGAGTAGATGGTTACATTTTGCTCGTGCAGGAGCTTCACCAATGAATCGAGTCCGTCTTTGTAAAAAACTGAAATGAGTGCCGATTGAATTTTCTTCATAAAAATGATTGATTTGGGCCACGAAGACGCTGAGTCACGAAGGAACACAAAGAAAACTGCAGAACCCGGATACTTTGTCTTTGTGGCAAGCTTTAAGAAGGCGCAAAGGTAAGCCTCTACAGGTTCATCACAAAAGCGCCCTGCTCACTTGTGCAGAAATAGTTAATGCCCAGCTTTTCGCAGTCGGCTTTCCAGTATTTCAGCTTCCATTGCGGGTTGGAGCTGTCGAAGACAATTAACTTACAGTTGATCGTTTTCTGTAATTGGTTGAGATAGAGTTTGGGATTTTGGGAGATGATGACCACGTCGGCAGTGATTGTTTTTGTAGAATCGTAGCGGTAAGATTGGTTGATGTGAAGTATGGTTTTGTTGTTGACTGTCCAGGTTTTGTTTGTTGTTGGGTTGATGTTTGGTTGATGATAAGTACGGTGTGAAATGCGGGAAGGTTTGAGATGGAAGTTGCGCAGGAAACCATCCTGCAGCAAAACAGAATCGCCGGCGAAATAGTATTGATCGCCCAGCATAAAATCCATAGCCGTGTGCTGCGATAAATTATACACCACCAGCTTTTGTTGCTGCATTGTTTGGTAACGATAAAACGATTGTGCAGCAAAAAAGCAAACAACAAAGCCGAGCAGCCAACGCAAAGCAGTTTTGTTTTTCTCAATAAGCCAGATGCCTGCTGCTGCAATGATGGCGTACAGTAAAATGGTTTGAACAGGTGCATGTTGAATACCATCTAGCACTGCAAATCTGAACTGATCGATCCAAAGAATAAACTGATTCATGCACCAAAGCAGTTTGCTGATGAGCCAGCCAGTTGCATTTGCCAATACAGCAATTGGAGAGACAAGCATTAACAGGATCAAGCCATATAAAACCAAACTTGATAAAGGAACCGCAATTAAGTTGGTGATGAGAAACATGGTTGGTGCCTGATGAAAATGATACATGCAAAGCGGCAGCGTTAATATTTGTGCCGATAGGGTTAATGCATTCAACTTCCACAACCAGTCAAGTGATTTGTTTTGAATTGCAAGCCAGTTGTAGATCGGTTTCATAAAAAGGACAATACTTAATACGGCAGCGTATGATAATTGAAAGCCCACATCCCACAACAAAAATGGATTGAACAGTAATAAAGCAAGTGCAGATGCTGCCATGCTATTATAAATATTTCCTTTCCGGTCGAGCATTTCAGCACCAACAATAACTGTAAACATCAATACGGCTCTTAATACCGATGCACTGGCTCCTGTTAGTAAACTGAATAACCATAGCAATACAATTACTAAAATGGCACGCATGAGTTTCATGCGACGGTTGCGATTGAACCGTTTAAAGAGGAACATCAATAAACCATAGATCAATCCGAGGTGCATACCGCTCACTGCAATAATGTGTACCACGCCTGTGTTACTGTATGCCTGTACCAGGTCTCTGTCCAAATCATCACGATAGCCTATGAGCAATGCTTCAGCGATACTGCTTTCCATTTCGCCTTTCACATGTTGGCGGATGGTTTGGAGAATATAACTCCTTGCACTGTACATTGTTTTCCAGAAGAAGGATGTTTGCTGTTGCGGCAACTTTTTATATTCGTTTGATTTGACAAAGAGTTGATGTGTAATGCCGTTGAATAATGCATAACGTTTGTAATCGAACCCACCGGGATTACCTGCATTTTTTATTTCCTGTAAATTGCTGCGCACAAGAATCACATCGCCGTATTGTAAGGCAGGCGTAATGCTGTCTTTCCGGAAATAGATCATTGCACGGCCTGTTACTTCTCTTCCTTTTTGCTGATGATAGAGAATGCTGATCTCACTAAGTGCTTTGTAGGTTTTTTCCCGTTCGCTTAATGGTTCAAGTAAACGGAGTTGTACCACATCGCCTTCTTTATAAAAATGTCCGGCCCAGTTTGGTTGATGGGGTAGTTGGTTGAACCAGCTGAGTGCAATACCCAACGCAATGAACACAGTGTTGAAAGATACTCCGTTTACCCAGCTGTTATAGTATTTGCTGCGTTCGCCACTAAATTGAAAATAGAAATAAACAGGGAGAGCAACTACAGCAGCTATTGCAGCAACTTGCCAATACAAAGAAAAATACCAGCCACATAAAATACCTGCGCTGAGTGGGACTAGTATCCGAAGCAAAGGAATGTTTTTCCAAAAAGGGATCATGGGTGTTAGCTGTTTTGAATAAGATAAAAACAGCTAATGCCAAATGCAAGCGGGGAGCAGGTTTTTCGAAAAAGAAATAGATAGCCGTGTTGTTTTTCACAACATCTGTGCATGTATCATTCTCCCAATAGATTTTTCAGAAAGGCAATTTGCCCTAAATGATAAATATTATGCTGTATCAATCCATTCAGCAGGAAACGAAAATTGTATTCACGGTAATCAACCATTTCACTTAAAAAAGCATCGTCTTTGGTTTGCAGCTCAGTAACCAATTGTTTGTGCAGTTGTTCAAATTCATTTAACCCTTTTGCCCATGTTTGCACTTTTGGATCAATGATACGCCAATCCAGTTGTTCTGCTGTTTGCAGATCATAACCCTGTTTCTTTTGCACACGGCTTAGCGTAAACTCTGCCCACGTGATCATGTGATACAATATTTCAATAGCTGCATGCGAATTCTTTGGATTGATGAATACAACGGCCGGATGAATTTTCTTCAGCATCGGCATTACTGCTTCGCCATACCAAGGCTCACCGGTTAACACACGTTCAAGGTTTGTGATGATGAATTGTACTTCTTTGTTGCTCATACTCTAAGTTAAGAAGAATAAGCCTCACCCTCGTTCCCTCTCCCGTAGAGAGGGAGGCCGGACTACTAATAAGTATGAACTTTTTCAGCTAAGCATTTCAACTGATCATTTGTTTCATCTTTGGTTGTTGCAATTTGTAATGCAGCAAAAGTGTGCGACCCGTCTTCGCTAAAGCTACGAGCGGGCAGGCGCAACAGTTGATGCCATGAAATGCTGCAGCTGGTATCAAAAAATACAAAGCCGGAAAGACGGGAAGGCGGTAAGATATTCTTTCCGTCTTCCCGTCTTTCCGGCAAACAAATGGTCTGACGGCCTAAGGGCCGTACCGACCAATAAAAAACTCCGCAACAAGTGCGGAGTTTAATATCTTCTAAATCCTGACAATCTTATAAATCGTGGTTCAGACAATTATTTACTGAGATACATACTTCTGTCTTTATACAGCTGACGGAAATATGGATCACGCAGATTTTTTATAAAGCGGATGGCTTCCCCGGTAC
>JAACZX010000493.1 GCA_009996555.1 Chitinophagaceae bacterium
TTGGAGTAACGCTTACAAAAATTTCAAAGATATATTAAAAATCACTGAATTCGGATCTATAGTATTTGACTATGATGGTACGCTTTGTTCTTCATCAGAAAGGTACACGGGCCTTTCTGATAACATTATTAAAGAGCTTATCAAACTACTCAATCAAGATTTAGTAATTGGAATCGCTACAGGACGAGGACAGTCTGTTAGAAAGGCTTTATATGATAAAATACCGACAAAATATCATCCAAATGTCATAATAGGTTATTATAATTGCGCTGACATAGGGTCACTTCAAAATACCAGATTGCCGAAAAAAAAATCAGATAAAAACAACCTTCTCAAAAATATCTATGACCTAATTAAAAGTTATCCGTTTACTGAAGAAGTTCTTCCGGAATTAAAACCCAATCAGGTAACAATTGAAGTAAGGCAGAAACAAGGATGGAAGAAGGTGCGTGCAATAATTGTTGATCTTGTTTTAACAAAAAACTATTCTGGTATACAAATACTAGAATCCACACATTCTATCGACATAATTGATCAGGCGCTAACGTCAAAAACAAGCATTTTGGCTTACTGCAATAAAATAGCAAAGAAGAACTCCAAGAAACAGAATTGCTTATGTATAGGAGACAAAGGACAATGGCCAGGGAACGATTATCAATTATTGTCCACCCCATTTTCTTTAAGTGTAGACGAAGTGTCAGCACTGAGTGAAACCTGCTGGAATCTGTTGCCTCCCGGTATAAAAAACGCAAAAGGCACTTTGTATTACCTATCTCATTTAACTTTCAAAAAAAACGGAGCCGTTATTGCCTTGCCATGAGATCAGGATTAGCAGAAAAACTTTTAGCCAAAACAATGAATTGGACACCCGAAGAAACTTCGAAGGAACGTCCTTTGCTTCAAGCATTAGCAAACTTTAAATACAACGAATATCAACAATTTTCACCCGGGATCAGGTTTATAGAAAGTTTAGTAAAATGGCTAACACAGTTTGAAACTCTTGAAGAAAAAAACATTGCTTATAGATTCATATTAGATTCCTTGATTTTTATTTCAAGCGATCAGATGGCTCATTTAGTCAATATAACGTATGCTGATAAAATACAGCCTATCATTATTAAAAAAACCGCCGATGCCATTGGACTAAATCCATTTTTAGTAGCCAAAATTGTAAAAAGCACTACATACAAGGTTAGTCTTAGAAGATCTTTATTTATTGGCCTAAGCGATGGTTCTAAGATTGATTTATTAAGGAGAAGCTCCCACAGAATTAGCAATGAGCAAGTACTAACAACGTACTCTATTTCCAGAAATAAAATAGATGATATGTTAAGCGAGCTTAAAAAAGAAAAGATCAGCTCAAAATTTAATACCGTCTTCTTAATCGATGATTTTACAGCTAGCGGAACTAGCTATTTTAGAAAATCGGAAGAGCAATGGAAAGGGAAAATTTTTAAGTTTTTAGAATCAATTCGACCAGGTAAGGAAAATGCGAATCTTTTACAGGGCGGTGAAACGCTCGACGTACATATCATTTTTTATATTGCTACCTCGGAAGCATTATCGAAGTTAAATGAAAACATTACCTTATTTAAACAAGAACACCCTGAAATTAATTTTACCTTTAGTATAGATGCGGTTCAGATTATTGGAGGCGAAATAAAGGCGAAAATATTAGCGAGGAATGCTTTCATTGAACTAATAAAAAAATATTATGATGACAGCATAAATGACAGCCATTACAAAGAGGGCAAGCATGATAACCCTTATTTGGGTTTTAATGAATGTTGCTTGCCTTTGATTCTAAGTCATAATACTCCCAATAATTCATTGCCAATACTGTGGTTTCCAGATGATATGATAAAAGGACTTTTCCCAAGAGTAAAAAGGCATAAAGATGAGTAGGTTAAGAAATCCTTTCAGACTGCGGGCTTCAGAAAAAATTGAATCAAATGCAAGCTTCCTTAAGTTATACAATCCAGCGGTATTGGATTCTATAATGGAAAAAGACAAGGTTGGTGCTTTGTGGAATAATGTGCTCTATATTCATAGCTCACCAGGTGCAGGTAAAACATCTTTGCTTAGAGTTTTTGAGCCTGAAACCCTAAACACGCTACTAAATAACAAATCAGCTCCTGACAGTAAAACGTTGTTTGGAGTATTAAAAAAATTAAACGTTTTAACAGACAGCTCTATTAATCTATTAGGGGTTACTCTCCTTTGTACAAGAAACTATGAAATATTGGAAGAATTGGATGTTTCAGAAGCACAAAAAAAGCGGTATTTTTTTTCGTTACTAAATTCAAGAATAGTACTAGCAACACTTAGATCAATTGTAGAATTGCTAAATACGAATACATCCTTTACAGAGATATTAGAGAGGGTCTCTTACAAATACGATAATAGGGATAATTTTTTTACTGATTTGATTGTTCCGTGCACGGGCCGCGACCTTTACAAATGGGCATCAGACATTGAAAAAAAAGTTTATCAAGCCATAGATAGCTTTCTACCCTTGGAAGAAATTAAACCCCAAGGACATGATGAACTATTCTCAATTGCAATTTTGAAGCCAGAATATTTTCAATTTGACGGTAAACCTATATTCGAAAGAGTGCTTTTCATGCTTGATGACACTCATAAGTTATCTTCAACACAACGGACAGCGCTCAAAAAATATGTAATTGAAAAACGTGGCAATTTTAGCATATGGATATCTGAGCGTTTAGAGGCATTAGACCCCAAAGACAATCTTAGATCTTTTGCAGGACGTGACTATGAAGAACTTAACCTTGAGACATTTTGGGGAGAGCGTCCCGCCAAATTTGAAGCCGTACTTTCAAGTATAGCTGATAAACGAGCGGCAATTTCAACAGAAGAAGTAAATTCTTTCAGAGAGTATTTAGATAATGAGTTTGAAGAGGAGCATTTTAAATCGGAATTGATACAATCTATCAATGAGACAAAGGAACGAATTAAAAAAATATCATCTGTAACGGACAAATTCAATGAATGGATAAAATTTGTTGACGACCATGGTGGAAGTGAGTTAGATCAAGCGATGCTTTATAAAAAATTGGAAATCTTAATACATCGAAACCTCGGCAAACCGCAACTCGCTTTTGATTTTCCACTTACTGAACAAGAGTTTAAAGACAAACTAAAACCAGATTTGGAGATATCATCAAAACTATTTTTATCACAGCCAGCTAACCTTCCCTATTATTTCGGCTTCGGTGACCTTGTAAAGTTATCCTCAAATAATATTGAACAATTTTTATCTTTTTCTGCAGATATGTTTGAAGAAATGCTTTCTAACAGACTGCTTGGTAATAAGGTGAATATCGAAACGGAAATCCAAGAAAAAATAATAAGGCGTCTTGTTGAATATAAGTGGAATGAATTGAGCAAAATCCTGCCTTATTCAAGTAACACAATAAACTTTCTAACAAGGTTAGGAGAAAGCTGCAGATCCGATACATACCGACCAAACGCTCCATATGCTTTAGGCGTAACGGGATTTGCAATTAGATCGAAACCAGATATGTTCAGCAATGGAGATGAATGGTATTTAGAGGATATTTATTCTCCTCTTGCTACAGCTATTTCTACTTGTGTCGCATTCAATTTGCTAGAGATGAAAACTATTAATCAAGGGGAAAAAGGTACCAAAAATGATGTTTACTATCTGAATAGGTGGTTATGCATAAAATTTGATTTACCCTTCTCTTACGGGGGGTGGCGTCACAAAAGCGTAGACGAACTGCTTAAATGGACTAAACTATGAATGATTTAAGATGGGATCCTTCAGTATTAATTAGAGGCGATAAAGTTCCAGAGTTTTGGCATAATCATTTTAATAACTCCGAAAGGCGTGTGCTATTTATTCTGGGTAAAGGATTTGATGTAAGGATGAATATTGCAATACAGGAACTAATTAAAATCTGTCCTACTATTCAACTTGAGTGCTGGGTTATTGAGTTTGACGAAGGTATTGGGTCGCATTCAACAAAATATTTAACCTATGTTCAGGACAACGACAAAGAATTAACATCTTGTTTAACTGGAAAGAAAATTATTTCAAAAAAGATTTCATTGTGGAGTTCCAAAGCGAAAGGAAAACGGAAAAGAATTGGCGATCGACAAGCTGCACAAATCCTGGAGTCATTTGATCAGATAAAATCATTCTCTGATATTATCATTGATATCAGCGCATTACCACGTGGAGTCTATTTTTCACTAGTAGGAAAATTCCTTACGTTTATTGATAATTATTCCAATGGGAAAAAACCTAACCTTTTCGCAATAGTATCAGAAAACGCAGCGATTGATAGCAAGATCAAAGAAAAAGAGATTGATGAAGATGTAGGATATCTTCATGGGTTCGGTGGAACACTTGAGCTAACCTCGGAATCAGAAGAGCCTGTTGTTTGGTTTCCCGTTTTAGGTGAAGACAAATCAGAACATCTGGAGAAAGCGCACAGCCATATTCGACCAAACGAGATTTGCCCAGTACTTCCATTTCCTTCAAAAAATCCTAGGCGTTCTGACACTCTGATCAAAGACTATTACCAGATACTTTTTGAAAGGTTAAATATCGAATCCCAAAATATCATGTATGTTCCGGAACAAAACCCATTTGAAGCTTACACTCGTTTAACAAAAGCAATTAGAAATTATAACATTTCGTTACAAGCACTGGACGGTTGCAAAGCAGTTATATCTACTTTTTCCAGTAAATTATTATCGATTGGATCTTTGCTGACCGCATACGAGCTAATGAATGAAATTGGCGTTGGCATATTAAATGTTGATTCTCAAGGATACGAGATTGACAATTTTGACGACATAAAGTCGTTAAAAGAGAACAGTGAACTTTTTGTAATTTGGTTAATTGGAGAAGCATATGAAGACTAAAAATAAAGCACATAATAAACTAATCTGCTCAGGAACTGGCCTTATAGCGTTGGATGTCGTAATCAGTATTGATCCAGATAAACCAACTCAGTTTTTTGCGGGGGGATCTTGTGGTAACGTGCTTACAATTCTTGCATATATGGGATGGGATTCTTACCCTATAGCCCGTCTATCCAACAACACGGCCACAGAATTGTTAATGCAGGACATGTCTAAATGGAATGTCAAAGAAAGCCTGTTGACATTTACACAGGATGGAAGTACTCCTGTCATTATTCACCGAATTTTGAAAGATAAAAATGGACTTTCTAAACATAGATTTGAATTTAGAAATCCTGAGGACGGCAAATATTTGCCGTCTTATAAGCCTTGCTTGTCGAAATCTGTTCAAAGTATCCTCGAACTTGGGCCAACCCCAAGCGTGTTTTACTTTGATCGGATTAATAGAGCTGCGTTGGACCTAGCAAAAGCTTATAAAAAAAATGGTGCTCTCATTTTCTTTGAGCCATCTAGCATCAAAGACGAAAAAGGATTCAAAAAATGTTTGGAGGTGGCAGATATTGTGAAATTTTCTGAGGATCGCATACCTGATTATTCTTCCATTTTCATTGATTGCCAAGTACCCTTGGAAATCCGAACTTTGGGTGAAAAGGGCCTAAAATATCGACGCACTGGAGATTCAAACTGGTCTGAAGTAAAGGGATATTCAATTACCAATGTGGTAGATACTGCCGGAGCCGGCGATTGGTGCACAGCAGGCATACTGTCAAGTATCTTGTCATATAATTATTCCATAGAATCAATATCGAAAAACCAGCTGGAAAAAGCTTTAAAATGGGGCCAGGTATTAAGTGCTATGAACTGCACGTTTGAAGGAGCAAGGGGATTAATGTATAACATTAGTTATAAAGAATTATTTGCAAAAATTGAAAATGCCATAATTAATAAAACAAATACTGTATCTCCGATAGTAAAACACTCAGTCAAACCCGAAATCCCTCTTAAGCCAATAAAAATATCGTCTCTTTTTGCTAACGTTCAATAATAGATTTTCAAATGATTTGCTTTGAAGATTTCTTATCTTTATTCAAGATATTGGATTAGGGAAAGGGTTTGACTTATACCAGTTTTATTACACTTTTCAATTTTATTTCACTAGCTCTGTAAATAATTGGCATTCAAAGATATTTCAACCCCTGAAGGGGGAGCAACAAAAGCCCGGCAGTTTATGCGGGGCTTTTTATTTGTGCTAAATCCAATTGTTTCTTTGTGCAGCTCACTCACTCCTATACTCCAGTATATCTCCCGGCTGGCAATCCAGCACTTTACAAATTGTTTCCAGCGTACTGAAACGAATGGCTTTTGCTTTCCCCGTTTTCAGGATCGATAAGTTGGCCAGTGTCAATCCCACTTTATCTGACAATTCGTTCAAGCTCATTTTCCGTTTGGCCATCATCACATCTAAGTTTACAATTATTGCCATGGCTTATACGGTTAAATCGTTTTCGTTTTGAAGATCTACTCCCTTTTTGAAAATAATGGCAATAATATGAATCACAGCTCCCATAAAAATAAACGCTTCGCTGTCTACCCAAAATTGGTTTAAGTTGTCGGGAACAAAACCGTGATGCATTAAATTTTTAACCAATTGCCTGGCAATATGACTTAACAGTCCAATGGAAAGAGTATAATAACTGATGAAAGAAATTTGCCCGGCAACAAAACTGCTGAACGGTTTTGATAAATCCATTTTGTGCATGAGCCTGATAACCGTGTAAAACAATACAGGTTTTAAAATTGAAATAATTAGTATAAAACTATAGATGCCAAAAAATGCAAACGTACTGTCGTTATACATTTGAATTAAGTCTAACTTTTGATACAGATTTGGGATAACTCCAGGATTATACAGACTAAAAAAGAAATTTACGAGCAGACCCCCTGCTTCAATGGACAAGCCAACAAAAATGAGCCAGACGATAAAATACAAGCCCCAAAATACGAAGTTGTTTGTTTTTGACATGAGTGGTAAAATTTAAATTGGTATGGCAAACATAATAAATATTTATTGATAAACAATAAATATTTATAAAATTTCAGAAAATTCTGCTATGCTCCCTACTACCAATGCCTTCTGCCGTTTCCCTTCTTTTCGCTTCGCAAATACACTGCAAAGTGAGTTTATTCTTTTACAGTATTAAAGAACAGTTATGCAACAGCTTTCATTTCCTTTCATTAATAAATGTTATTTCAGTTTTTGTGATGGCCGCAGGCAATATGCCCCTGTTGAGGCTGAGGAAGCAGTAACTACAGCAGAGATCTATCAATCACTTAACTACCGCAATCAATTCCAGTTTCGCAAGCCATTGGTATTGCATTTTCCCGGAACAGCGCAACAGACGGCTGTTTGGTTTGGTTACAGTTTTGATGTGGAAGTGATACTGGTTGATGCAACAGGCACCATCGGTAAAACCTTCACCATGCCAAAAAGAAAAGAAGGCGATGCCCTGTTTGTACAGTTTTTTATTGATTATGCTTATGCTATACTTGCTCCTGTTGGGTTCTGCAAAAAATGGAACATCCGTGAACAGCAGCATTCAGCAAAACTTACTTCGTTTGCATTCTTACAAAAACAAAAGATCAGTTAAGGCGTTAAATGGCTGATGAAAAAATATATGTTGCGTTTTGTTTTACTTTCTTTTTTGTTATTGCCGTTGCTGGCCTATGCACCTCCTCCTGTTTACAGCTTAAAAGGAAAAGCCGTCCGCATTATTGATGGCGATACATTTGATCTGCTTGTTGGCACTACCACACACCGTATTCGCTTGGCTGGTATTGATGCTCCTGAAAAAAAGCAGGACTTTTCCAATGCTTCAAAAGATCTGCTGGCAGCATTGTGTAAAGATCAACTGCTGACTGTTGTGGTAACAGATGTTGACCGTAACAAACGAAAGATCGGTGAAGTTTATACACAACAGAAACTATGGATCAACAAAGAACTGATCAGTAAAGGAATGGCCTGGCATTTTAAACAATATTCTTCCAGTAAAGAATTAGCAGAAGCAGAGTTGCTTGCACGAAAGCAAAAAATTGGTTTGTGGAGTGTGAAAAATCCGGTTGCACCATGGGATTGGCGGAAGAGGAGATAGAAGACGCCGATAAGATCGGTAATAAAATCTTCTTCTCTTTATCCTCAATTGTTCTGCGTACAGAAACT
>JAACZX010000092.1 GCA_009996555.1 Chitinophagaceae bacterium
ATGCAAAATTTACATCGGATGAATTGCCTATTGATTATGAAGGCGACGGCAACGTTACCAAAACCATCAGGCTGAAAGGAGATATGACCACACATAGCGGTGGATTAATGTTTGGTGCACAATGGCAGATCGCAAAAATAATCTCACTCGACTGGTGGATACTTGGTGCGCATTACGGGAAGAGCAATGGATCGTTAACCGGTACACCATCAACACCACTTTCTGCAAATGAACAAAACGACATCAGAACACAAATAGAAGAGATTGATCTTCCGCTTACAAAAATTACAGCCGATGTAAATGCAAGCAGGGTTAAAGCAATTATTGACGGCCCATGGGGTGGAGTAAGAGCCGGATTAACAATCGGCATCAGATTTTAATCATAGAAATTAACAGCGTTATGATAGAATGCCTCAGTTTCTGAGGCATTTTTTATTGCATTAATGATAATTATCTGCATTTTGAACCTGTTCCTCCCCTAAATTTGCAACGGCTCTCCAAAACAACTTTTATGACGTTCAAGCAGATGTTCACTTCTTCTATTGGAAAAAAATTAGTGATGGGCCTGACGGGCTTGTTTCTTATTTCCTTCTTAATTATTCACGTTAGTATTAATGCCTGCATTTTTGCAGACCTGTTTAATCCCGATGACAATGGCCAAATGTTTAATAAGGCGGCTCATTTTATGGGTTCAACTGTCCTTATACGCATCCTTGAAGTTGGCTTAATGGCCGGTATTTTGTTACACATCATCCAGGGCTATATGTTGATGTTGCAAAACAAGCAAAAAAGATCGGTTGGTTATGATGTGCCAATGGGCAACGCAGGAAGTAAGTGGTATAGCCGCAGCATGGGTTTGCTGGGCACATTACTTTTGTTGTTCTTTATTTTACACTTCAGTCATTTTTGGGTGCCAGCCCGTTTTACACATGCAGGTTTAGATATGCCGGTTAACTATAACGGTGTAGATATGCATGATATGTTTACTTTAATGAAAGTTACATTCAGCGAACTGTGGATTGTTATTGCTTATATCATTGGCTGTATTTCACTTTTCTGGCATTTAATGCACGGTTTTCAAAGTGCGTTCCGCACCGTGGGAGTAAGTAATAACCGATACCTTTCCTTATTAAATAATATTGGAGTAGGATTTTCATTAATCGTTTCCCTTTTGTTTGCATCAATGCCCATTGCAATGTACCTGGGCTGGATCGGATAACAGCTGCACAATGCTTCAACTGTTGAAGTGTGCGACGCAACATAAGCCGAACAACTAACACAAAAGCTGGCTACACAAAAAATACCTTATAACTTGTACGATAACCGAATTTGATACGATATGCTCAATTCAAAAATTCCTGCCGGTCCGTTAGATACTAAATGGGTAAATTATAAAAATACCTGTAAACTGGTAAACCCTGCCAACAAACGCAGTCTTGAAATAATTGTGATTGGTACTGGTTTGGCCGGAGCATCGGCAGCTGCTGCATTAGGCGAGCTTGGCTACAAGGTGAAAACATTTTGTTTCCAGGACAGTCCACGCCGTGCACACTCCATTGCAGCGCAAGGTGGTATCAACGCTGCTAAAAACTATCAGAACGATGGAGACAGTACGTACCGTTTGTTTTATGATACCATTAAAGGAGGCGATTACCGTGCACGTGAAGGAAACGTTCATCGCTTAGCCGAAGTGAGTGCAAACATCATTGACCAATGCGTGGCGCAAGGTGTTCCCTTTGCACGTGAATATGGTGGGTTGCTCAGCAACCGTTCTTTTGGTGGAACACAGGTACAACGTACATTCTATGCTGCAGGCCAAACAGGTCAGCAGTTATTAATAGGTGCATACCAGGCATTGGAGCGCCAGATAGCGTTGGGTAATGTAACGCAGTATTCACGTCATGAAATGCTGGATATTGTTATGATCGATGGCAAAGCCCGTGGCATTATTGCACGTAATTTAATTACAGGTGAACTGGAACGCCATTTCGGGCATGCGGTACTGTTATGTACAGGTGGTTACGGCAACGTATTCTATCTTTCTACCAACGCTATGGGCAGTAACGTTACTGCTGCATGGAAGGCGCATAAATTAGGAGCCTTGTTTGCCAACCCTTGTTTTACACAAATTCACCCAACCTGTATTCCGGTAAGTGGCGACCACCAAAGTAAACTCACATTGATGAGTGAATCACTTCGGAATGACGGACGTATTTGGGTGCCGAAAAAACAAGGCGACAACAGAAAGTCGATCGATATTCCGGAAGAAGAAAGAGATTATTATTTAGAGAGAAGATATCCTGCATTTGGTAACCTCGTTCCCCGTGATGTGGCAAGCCGTGCAGCAAAAGAACGTTGCGATGCCGGTTACGGTGTGGGCACAAGTAAGCAAGCCGTTTACCTCGACTTTGCTGCGGCCATTCAACGTTACGGAAAAATTGAAGCAGGTAAACGTGGTATAGAAGCCGATGCGGCAACCATTACGCAAATGGGTAAGGATGTAGTGAAAGAAAAGTATGGTAACCTCTTTGACATGTATGCAAAAATTACCGGCGAAAACCCATACGAAGAACCGATGCGTATTTACCCGGCTGTACACTATACAATGGGCGGTTTGTGGGTTGATTATGAATTAATGACAAATATTCCCGGCTTATATTCTTTAGGCGAAGCAAACTTTAGTGACCACGGTGCAAACCGTTTGGGTGCAAGTGCGTTGATGCAGGGGTTGGCTGATGGCTATTTTGTGATTCCTTACACCATTGGTAACTATCTCGCCGATGAAATCCGCACCAAAGCAATACCAACAGATCATCCTGCATTTGCTGACGCAGAAAGCAAAGTGCGTGACCGTATTCACATGCTCATGAACATCAAGGGTACAAAAACCGTTGAAAGTTTCCACAAGCGTTTGGGTAAGATCATGTGGGATAAATGTGGTATGGCCCGTAATGCAGAAGGTTTGAAACAGGCCATCAAAGAAATTCAGCAGTTGAAGAATGAATTCTGGAGCGATGTGCGTATTCCGGGTGAGATCAATGAAATGAATCCTGAGTTAGATAAAGCAAACCGTGTGGCCGACTTTATTGAACTGGGTGAATTGATGTGCCTTGATGCATTGAACCGTGAAGAAAGTTGTGGTGGTCACTTCCGTGAAGAACACCAGACAGAAGATGGAGAAGCATTACGTCATGATGATAAGTA
This sequence comes from Chitinophagaceae bacterium, assembly GCA_009996555.1. Classification (GTDB taxonomy): domain Bacteria; phylum Bacteroidota; class Bacteroidia; order Chitinophagales; family Chitinophagaceae; genus Lacibacter. Next base: position 3,205 of record JAACZX010000092.1, read on the forward strand.
CATGTATGTTTCTGCCTGGGAAATGAAAGGTGACCATGACTGGCAGTTGCACAAAGAAGATCTGAATTACGAAGTGGTGAAACCAAGTCAACGTTCTTATAAATAATTTTAAAATCGATTGAGATTTTATGGAACATAAAAATATCAATGTAAAACTGAAAGTTTGGCGTCAGAAAAACAGCAACGATAAAGGTTCATTTGAAACCTACGATGCAAAGAATATTTCGCAGGAAATGAGTTTCCTTGAAATGTTTGATGTATTGAACGAAGAGCTGATTGGCGAAGGAAAAGATCCGATTGCTTTCGATCATGATTGCCGTGAAGGTATTTGCGGTATGTGCAGCATGTACATCAATGGTCGTCCGCATGGTCCGTGGGAAGCCAACACAACCTGCCAGTTACACATGCGTGCTTTCAACGAGGGCGATACCATTGTTGTTGAACCATGGAGAGCCAACTCATTTCCTGTAATTAAGGATCTGATGGTAGATCGTACTGCGTTCGACCGCATTATTCAGGCAGGTGGTTACATCAGCGTAAACACAGGTAATGCTGTGGATGCAAATGCACTGCCTGTTGATAAAGCAAAAGCTGATGCAGCCTTTGCAGCAGCAGCCTGTATTGGTTGCGGTGCATGTGTGGCAGCTTGTAAAAACTCTTCGGCTATGTTGTTTGTGAGTGCGAAAGTGGCTCACCTCAACCAATTGCCGCAAGGTGAACCTGAAAAGAATACACGTGTGCTCAACATGGTGGCGCAAATGGATAAAGAAGGCTTTGGTGCATGTACCAACACAGGTGCCTGTGAAGCTGTTTGTCCGAAAGAAATTTCGCTCACCAACATTGCACGCCTCAATGCAGAATATGCAGTGGCGAGTTTATCAGCAACAAAATAAGTTGACTGCTCAACCTTGTTAAAAAAGAAAAGACTTCCAAACGGAAGTCTTTTCTTTTTTAGTGGAAATGACAGACCTCCGGGGTTTTAAAAACCCCGGAGGTCTTATTCACACAATAAATTCTATTTTTACGCATTCTTATCCTGAAAACCACTGCTTTATCAGAAACCTGGTACTCACCATAACGCTGTTGTTTGTTGCACTGCTGGCCAATGCCCAGCAGCCATCTTTGCTATCGAATCTGCGCACCAAAAAGATCAGTACCAAAATAAGTCCTGTAAAAATCGACAGCCTGAGCATTGTACCGAAGTCTGTTATAATACCCGGCATTACAGCTGATGCATATCGTGTAGATGAGATCAACGCAAAACTGTTTTGGTTACAGGCCCCACCCATTGATTCTGTTACCATTTCTTACCGTGTGTTTCCTTACAAACTCAACGCAAGTGTGCAACGGATGAATTATGAAGATGTAAAAAACAACTTCCTTACAACACCCATTGAACTTGATCAGACAAATGGTTTTGGCAAAGGCATGTTTGATTTTGGTAACGTGAACTACAATGGTAGTTTCGGCCGTGGTATTTCCTTTGGTAATAACCAGGATGCTGTTGTAAATGGCGTACTCAACCTGCAGATAAACGGAATGATCGGCGACAGTATGATGCTGACAGCGGCATTAACAGATAACAATATTCCCGTGCAGGCAGAAGGAAACACCCAGCAGTTAAATGAGTTTGACCGTGTGTGGATACAACTGAAGAAAAAAGGCTGGCAATTGAATCTTGGTGATATCGACATCAGGCGTAACGATGCATACTTTCTTAGTTTTTATAAACGTTTGCAGGGTATTTCGTTCCAGAACGAAAGCAATGTGTTTAAAGAAGGGAAGAACAGCACCCTTGTATCCGGGGCTATTGCAAAAGGAAAATTCAACCGTCATATTTTTCAGGGACAGGAAGGCAACCAGGGACCATATCGTTTACAGGGTCCCAACGGAGAGTTATTCTTTATTGTACTTGCAGGAACCGAGCGTGTGTTTATAGATGGAGAGCTGATGCAACGTGGCGAAGACCAGGATTATGTGATCAATTACAATACAGCTGAGATCACTTTTACTCCACGAAGAATGATCAACAAAGACCGGCGTATACAGGTAGAGTTTGAATATGCAGACAGAAATTTTCTGAACTCACAATTGATTGCAGGTAATGAGCTAAAGATCAATCCCAGGCTAACGGTAAGGGTCAACGCTTTTTCCAATTCCGATTCAAAGAATACTTCCGTAAACCAGTTTCTGACAACGGAGCAACGACAGTTCCTGTTTGATATTGGTGACAATGTAGAAACCGCATTGTATCCATCTGTTACAAAAGACACATTTGCTGCAAACAAGATCGTGTACAGAAAAACAGATACAACAGTTAATTCAATTCTTTATACAGACGTATTAGTGTACACCAATATTGATCAGCCCGATGTGTACAGCGCATCTTTTACTGATGTTGGAATTGGTAATGCAGATTATGTGTTGGAAGATGCAGGCGCAAACGGCCGGGTATTTAAATGGGTAGCACCGGTTAACAGCATCAGGCAGGGACGTTATGCGCCAGCTGTAAGACTGGTGGCTCCACGTACGCAACAGATGATGACGGTTGGTGCCGATTATCAACTGAGTAAACAGTTTCTCGTAAAATCAGAACTTGCCATCAGCCGTTTCGATATCAATACGCTGTCACGAAAAGATAAAAGCAATGATGATGGCGTGGCTGGTCGTGTGGCATTGCAATACGCCAATCAGTTTAAAGGCAATCCGCAAAAACCATTCACGTATAAACTTACTTCCAGCTACGAATTTGTACAGCAAAGCTTTCGTGCACTTGAACGTTTACGTCCTGTAGAGTTTACAAGAGAGTGGGGGCTTCCTGTTTTTCTGCAGCAGGAAAAAGAACAGATCGTACAGGCAGGCGTGGAACTCATGCGCACAAGCAGCCACAAATTCAGCTACAATATTCAAAACTATCAGCGTGGTATCCTGTTCAAAGGTTTCAGGCATGTAATACAACACAGCCTTCAAAACAAAGCCTGGACATGGACCGGTAACCTCAACTATTCATCAATGGACAGCGGCAGCAACAAAGGCTTTTTCCTTCGTCCTACTGTTGACCTGAAACGACGTTTTGCCAAGCTGGATCAGTTAGAAATTGGCGGGCAGTATTATTTAGAACACAGCGAAAGCCGCAACCGTATTACTGATACATTATCGCCACTCACTTTCATGTGGGATACATGGACATTGTACCTGCGTTCAAAAGAAGCAGCCAATAAATGGGGTGTTAATTTCTTTACACGAAGAGATAAATTACCATTGGGTAAAGAACTGGAACAAACCGACCGAAGCTTTAACTACAATGCTTATGTGGAGCTGATGAGCAGTGAAAAACACCAGTTCCGCTTAAACGCAACTGTACGTGAACTGAAAGTGTACAACAGTCAACTAACAGGACAAAAGCCGGAACGAACAGTGCTGGGCCGTGCTGAATATTTTGTGAACGAATGGAAAGGAATGCTCACCGGTAATATTTTATACGAAGCAGGAAGCGGTCAGGAGCAGCGCCGTGATTATTCGTTCCTTGAAGTACCTGCAGGGCAAGGTGAATATGCATGGAATGATTATAACAATGATGGTATTCCGCAGCTCAATGAATTTGAACTGGCTTTGTACCAGGATCAGAAAAGATACATTCGTGTGTTTACTCCAACACTTGATTTTATACGGGCTAATTACAACCAGTTTAACTATAGTGTTAACCTCAACCCCAGGGCATTGATTGATGCTAACCAGGCGAAAGGTTTCAAAAAATTTCTGACACGCATTTCCATGCAGTCGGGTTTACAGATCTTCAAAAAAGAGATCTCTGATAAAAACATCAGCCTCGATCCGTTTTCAAAACCAAAAGCAGATACCAGTCTTATTTCATTAAGCTCGGTACTTACAAACACATTGTTCTTTAACCGTACCAGCAGTGTTTGGGGTGTTGATTTTACTCACCTGGAAAATGTGGGCCGTTCTATTCTTACTTACGGGCTTGAAACAAGAACACTCCGTGATCTTTCAGCACGTGTACGCTGGAACCTGAGCAAGAAATTTTCAACAAACGTGTTGTTCAAAACAATCAACAATAAACTGGAAACACCCAAGTTTGGTAACCGTAATTACAACCTTGCACATTGGGTAACCGAACCCTCCATCAGTTTTCAAAGCGGTACAAAATATCGTTTCTCACTTAATTACAAATACGAGGATAAGCAAAACCAGGAAGGGCAGAAGGAGCGTGCCAGCATCAACTCCATTATTACAGAAATGCGCTACAATGTACTTTCAAGCAGTACCATTAACAGCAAATTTCAATTCAGCAATATTGCATTTACAGGTGCCACTAATTCTACTGTTGCGTTTATTATGCTGGATGCATTGCTGCCCGGCAAAAACTTTTTGTGGAATATTGATTTTACAAAAAGGCTGGCAAACAATATGGAGATCAACTTTACTTATGAAGGCCGGAAACCCGGTGAAGCAAAAGCCATTCATACAGGCCGTGCAAGTGTGAGAGCATTATTTTAAAAATCTCTGTCAATCTTTTACACTCACGTTATAGCGGAGTGTGGCGTTTTCCTTGCCGGGAGGGGTTGGGGCGTGTTATTACATTGTTTTCATAAATAGGTTTGTCTGATGTTAAACTAAATATTTTTGGTCTGACGGTTTTCAACCGTGCCGACCAAAACAAAAAAGCGGTGGAAGAATCCACCGCTTTTGTAAACCATCAACGTGTATGTATGTATGCTTAGCTGAATAAGCCACCTTTACGTAATGTTTTTGTGCCTTCTCCAATTTTGAAACCATTGTTATAGATCTCAACTTTGTAAGCACCTTCTACAAATTTTGCACCTGGCTTCCATTCAATTGAAACCGGAACTGATTTGTTTGCAGAGAAAGTTAAGCTTGTCATTTTTGTAAACA
>JAACZX010000093.1 GCA_009996555.1 Chitinophagaceae bacterium
TATTAAATACCATGTATGCAACGGAAGTGAACGATGCAACACTTCAACGTTCCATTGCATTTGGCAAAGAAGTGGCTGCAAGAGTTTATGCCTGGGCAGCAACTGATGGTTCAGCAAATGTAAACCCACCGTATGTACCTCCTGTTGGTTTTGGATTGTGGGTGCCTACTTCGCCAACTCCGGCAATCAACCCTTATGCCTATCAACGCAGGTTGCTGGTGCCAGGTTCCAGCAATGGCACATCACTTACACCCTTGCCTCCTTTTTCAGGCGATCCTGCTTCTGATTTTTATAAAATGGTGAAAGAAGTATATGATGTTTCGCTCACATTAACGAACGATCAAAAAGCATTGGCAGATTATTATAAAGACAATCCTGGTTATGGAGCCGGTGGTACTTACGTTGCAGCTTTTTTACAGGCGCTCAACATTGCAAATTTTAATCTTGATAAGGCAGCACTTGGTTATGTTAAAGTAGGATTGGCACAGCACGATGCAGGCATTGTGCTGTTTGTAAATAAATACACGTTTAATGTAATGCGGCCAATCACTTATATACGCACATACATTAATCCGGCATGGAATACTTATATACCTACACCTAATCATCCGGAGTTTCCATCAGGGCATGCAACAATTACAGGTGGGGCACTCACCATGATGAGCAATGTGTTTGGCGAAAAATTTCCAATAACATTGCACACATACGATTACCTGAATTATCCACCCCGCAGTTACAGCACATTTACACAAATGGGATTAGACATTGCTAACAGCAGAATTTATGGAGGTTTACATTACCGGCTTACTTGTGAAAGAAGTATAGTACAGGGAAAAAAAGTAGCAGAGAATATTTTACAACGAATAAAATTTTTAAAAGAAGACGATTAGCGCAAGTCAGGAAACACCCTTTTCTCATGTTGGTTAAAGAGGTTCACACAATTGTGTGGGCCTTTTTAATTAAAAAAGTTGCGGCGTTTAAATCCATTACTTTCAACACTTCGTAATTATCAATGTTCTCCACAAACAGAACGGGAACAGGCAGGGCTACTGCCATTAAATAATTCCATTTAAATCTTAAACCAAACAAAAATGAAAAGCGTAAAGTTTTTTACCGCTGCAGCTATTGCTATGCTTATTTCTGCAGGAGCATCTGCGCAAACATCATCCATGAAAATGAAAGAGAAAACAGTAGAAGTTGGTGGAGCACCCATGTACCCATCAAAGAACATTGTTGAAAATGCTGTCAACTCAAAAGATCACACCACACTTGTTGCAGCTGTAAAAGCAGCAGGTCTTGTTGAAACATTAATGGGAGCTGGGCCATTTACTGTATTTGCCCCTACCAATGCTGCATTTGAAAAATTACCTGCAGGTACTGTTGAAACATTGCTGAAACCCGAAAACAAAGGAACGCTTACAGCAGTGCTTACCTATCATGTTGTTGCGGGAAAATTGGATGCAAAAACAATTGCCAAACTCATTAAAGATGGCAACGGCAAAGCAGAATTAACAACCGTACAAGGTGGCAAGCTGTGGTTGTGGATGCAGGATAACAAACTCTGGATTAAAGATGAAAAAGGAGGCATGGCTTCCGTAACTATAAAAGATGTTTATCAGAGCAATGGTGTTATTCATGTAATTGATGCAGTAGTATTACCAAAGAGCTGATAAATGATGTAGTCCTGGTTTTGGTAGAAAGGGTTGGTCTTTACCGACCCTTTCCAATTATAGGAACCGTGCATACAAAATAAATTTTCTGTTTCGAAATCCATTTGCAGTAAGCTGTCGTAACTATTCTACCTGCAGTGATAACGCTTCTCCTGAAGCTGTATGAAAAATATCATCCTGAATCATTCATCAATTAAAAACAAAACAATGAAAAAGAGAAAACTCCTGTTAACTGCTATTGCCGTTGCGGTTGCTATAACCGGCGGTATTATTTATGCAGCCGACCATCTTGATTCACCAGCTGTTTCAAACCAAACAACTGACATCACCGACGTTTATGTATTCCGTGGCGAAAACACAAACAATCTTGTATTTGTAGCCAACACACAAGGCTTGCTTACGCCTGCTGCAACAGGCGCTGCAAAGTTTGATGAAAAAACGCTTATTGAATTTAACATCGACAACAATGCTGACAATGTAGAAGACCTCGTTATTCAAGCCATTGTAAAGAATGGCAAAATGAAAGTGTATGGCCCGTACAAACCTGCAGCAACAGGCACACGCAGTACCATTGAAGAATCTGCATTTACTGCACAGGTTGATGTAACGCCTTACGGACAAAATGCAATCATTGCCGAACAGCAAGGCATTAAAGTATTTGCAGGCCCTCGTGACGATCCGTTCTTCTTCGACCTGGGACAATACTTAAAAATCATTGGCGGCGAAGCAAATGGTTTTAATAAACCAGGCACAGATACATTCAAAGGCACCAACGTATTGAGCATTGTGGTAGAAGTTCCAAAATCAAGATTCGGTTCTTCATCAACCATCAACGTGTGGGCTGAAGCAAAAAAAGCAGTGATGTAATTGTTAACCAAATCATTCAACTTAAAAAATAGTATCATGAAGATCAGAACAGGTTTATTTAGTTTATTGGCTGCAGGAAGTTTACTGTTTACTGCATGTAACAAAGAAAACACGCCTCCTAACCGCCAGGTGTATGAGCAGCAGGATCAAATGGCTCGTCCGGCAATTAACACTGTATTTGTTGGTACAGCAGATAAAGATATGTTCAACACCACCATCCCTTCAAGCATGGGTGCAGCATTCCAGGCAAAATTTAAAACAAGATTGCTTGCACTTAATGCCGGCTATACTACCAATGCGTTGGGCCAAAATGCTGATCAGTTAACCGGCTTACTGGCAACCGATGTATTGAATGTTTCCAAAACGGCGCCAACAACATTTTTTGACGGCACCAATATTTTAACCGGTCGTGCTCTGGCCGATGATGTAATTGATGTAGAACTGTTATTACTGTTCGGCGGACCAACAGGAACATCAAATCCGGGGTTGACCAGCGATAACGCAACTCCTCACTAAAAGCAACAAAGGCGAAGGAGTAAATCCTTCGCCTTTTTACTACCAAACCAAATACCCAGACTATGTATAAACTTTTTTTTACCCTCGCTGCATGTACAGCTCTGTTCGCATGTTCATCCAAACAAAAACAGGTAGCAGATGAACAAGCCATTACAACAATGCTGCAACAACAAAGCAAACAACAGGCTGCTGCTTTGAACCGCATTGATGAAGATGTACAGTTTTGGAAAAACCGTTTAGCTGCAAACGCCAACGATATTAGCGCACAAATAAAACTGGCATCACTGTACAGTGCACGGTTTCAGTACAGCGGCAATATCGAAGACATACATACCAGTAATCGTTTATACATAGCTGCTAACCGTTTACATAAACATGTTTCATCTGGCATTTACCGTTCACTTGCAGCCAATGCTGTAACACAGCATCGCTTTCTCGATGCCGACCGTTACCTTGATACTGCAGCCAGTATGGGCGATGATAAATACGTTACTGTTTTACAGCAGTTTGATGTAAAACTTGAATTAGGTGATTATTACAAAGCCGAACAATTACTCAACAGCCTGGCGAACAAACATAATTTTGATTACTACATCCGTGCTTCGAAACTGGAAGACCACAAAGGCAATGGAGAAGAAAGTGTGCAATGGATGGAGAAAGCAGTTGCCGATGCAGCTGAAAGTGGAAAAGATGAATTACTGCTTTGGTCAAAAACCAACCTTGCAGACATGTACGGTCATCACAACCGCATCAGCAAAGCGTACAAATTGTATAACGAAGTGTTAGCCGTTAATCCACACGACTATCATGCATGGAAAGGTTTGGCATGGATTGCTTTTTCGAACGATCATAATACTTCACTGGCGAAAACCATTCTTTTCTGGTTGAAAAAACAGCATCCTATTCCCGACTATGACTTGCTGCTGAGTGACATTGCTGCGTATGAACAAAACAATATTGAAAAGAATAGCTACCTCGCCTCCTTTCTTGCGCAAACAGAACAGCCACAATATGGCGACATGTACAACAAATACATTTTCGATATTCTTACCGATGAACAAAACAACTATGCAGGTGCACTGGCCATTGCAAAAAGAGAAGTACGCAATCGTCCAACACCACACTCGTACGAACTGCTGGCCTGGTCGTTGTACAAAAACGGACAGCTGGAAGAAGCAACACGCCTGCTGAACAGCCGGGTGCTCAACAAAACATTTGAACCCGATGCCCTTTATCATATAGGTGTTATTTACAAGCAGACCGGCAATAAAAAACTGGCAAAGCACTATTTAAACGAAGCCTTGGAAAGCAGTTTCGAGTTAGGACCGCTTGTAACAAAAGACATCCAAAGAGAATTAAATACGCTTTAAGTTTAACGCTGCTGTTTATGAAAACATTTCTATTCTCCTTATCACTTCTGCTTTGCGGATTATTGAGCAAAGCGCAAACAATTTTTACTGCCCGCCTTATTGATACTGTAACAAACGAAGCTGTTGAAGGAGCCATTATCCGCAGCAGTAACAAAGTTGTTACCTCGGCAAAAGATGGCAGCTTTACGATTTCACTTTCTGCTACAGAACAAACCGTAACTGTTACAGCGATAGGTTATGCTGCAACAGCTGTAACCACATCCGGCAACAATTTGGTTATTTACCTGCAGCGTGCTGCCTTTAATTTAAAGGAACTGGTAATAGCAGCAGGCAATGCCAATAAAGTCTACTCCACTATCAGTAAAATAGATTTGAACCAACACCCTGTTAATTCGGCGCAGGAATTTTTACGGTATGTGCCCGGTTTGTTTATTGCACAACACCAGGGCGGTGGTAAAGCAGAACAGATTTTTTTACGTGGCTTTGATGTGGATCATGGAACAGATGTAAAGATCACTGTGGATGGTATGCCGGTGAATATGCCTTCGCATGCACACGGACAAGGCTATGCCGATATGCATTTTGTAATTCCCGAGCTGGTAAAAACAATTGATTACGGTAAGGGAAGTTATTATACTGAACAAGGCAATTTCAATACGGCCGGATATGTAGAACTGCAAACCGCCAACAGGCTTACGCAAAATACCGTACAACTTGAAGCCGGTTTATTTAACAGCTATCGTGCATTAGCGATGGTGAATCTGCTACCTGCATCTAACAAGAAACAAAACGCCTTTATTGCTTCTGAATTTATTTATTCGGATGGACCTTTTGAAAGTGCGCAGCATTTTAACCGTTTCAATATTTGGGGAAAGTACAATACCGAGCTCAACGAACGCAATAAACTGTTTGTGCAAGCCAATGTATTCAACAGCAAATGGGATGCATCGGGGCAAATTCCTGAACGTGCAGTTGCCGATGGAACCATTACACGCTTCGGTGCCATTGATAATACCGAAGGTGGTTATACCGGCCGCATCAACGTCAGCACAAAACTGCAACAGCGTTTACGCAACAGCAATCAGCTGGAGCACCAGTTGTATTACAACCGTTATCATTTCAATCTTATTTCAAACTTCACTTTCTTCCTCAACGATCCGGTCAATGGCGATCAGATTCGTCAGCAGGAAGCAAGGGATATTTTCGGCTGGCAATCGAACTGGCAGGCAAAACATACAAAAGGTAATACCAACTTTACAAGCAGCATCGGCAGTGGCATCCGTTTCGATGCAACACGCAACTCCGAATTATCACGCACAAAAAATAAAACCGAAGTATTGGATGCAATTGCGTTGGGCAATGTGCGTGAAGCCAATGCCTGGCTGTATGCCGATGAAAAAGTGGAATTCGGTAACTGGCTGTTAACCGTTGGTGCAAGAGCCGATTATTTTCATTTTGCTTACAACGATCAACTGAATCCATCACTAACTCCACAACAGCAGTTCATCATCAGTCCGAAAGTAAATCTGTTTTACACCTTCAATAAAAGTCTGCAACTCTACTTTAAAAACGGCAAAGGATTTCACAGCAACGATACACGTGTAGTGTTACCGCAAACCGGTCGTGAAGTATTACCTGCTTCGTATGGTTCTGACCTGGGTGTAATGTGGAAGCCGTTTCAAAGCTTACTGGTGAATGCTGCACTCTGGCATTTGTTTTTACAACAGGAGTTTGTGTATGTAGGTGATGAAGGTATTGTAGAACCCGGTGGTAAAACACGCCGTTATGGTGCTGATGTTTCGGTACGCTGGCAACCGTTGAAACAACTTTCGGCCGATGCCAACATCAACTATGCACATGCAAGAAGTATTCAATATCCAAAAGATGAGAATTATATTCCGCTGGCACCAACATTTACAAGCACAGGCGGCATCAATTATCAATTCGATAACTGGAATGCTGCTATACGTTACCGTTATATTGCCAACCGTGCAGCCAACGAAGATTACAGCATTACTGCCAAAGGTTATTTTATTACAGATGCTTCAGTAAGTTATGCTGTACGTAAATGGGAACTTGGCGCAGTAGTTGAAAATCTTTTTAATACCGAATGGAACGAAGCACAGTTTGCAACCGAATCGAGATTACGCAACGAAGCATCGCCTGTTAACGAATTACATTTTACACCCGGCAATCCGTTCTTTATAAAGCTGAAACTGGCTGTTCATTTTTAAGTGAACAAACAGTAAAGCAAGCGATAGCTAAAATGCTGTCGCTTTTTTATTGCCGTAAATCATTCAGGAGTATTGCATGTTCTCAAAATTGTTTCTACCTTATCCCCTTTTTACACCGAAACCAACCATCATGTTTAAGAAGATCCTTAAATGGACAGGATTGATCCTGTTATTCATTATCATTGGCCTCACCGCCATCGTTCTGCTGAATCAAAACAAAAAATTTGAAGCTCCGTATCCCAACATCAAAGCATCAACCGACAGTGCAGTACTTGCCAGAGGTAAATACCTGGTATATGGTCCTGCACATTGTGCCGATTGTCATGCAAAACAGGGAACGGAAGAACTTGTAAATAGTGGAGCTGAAGTAGACTTACCCGGAGGAAGAGATTTTGCATTGCCGATCGGTCATATTTACTCACGCAATATTACACCCGATAAAGAAACCGGTATTGGTAACCTCAGTGATGAAACCATCGCACGCTCCTTACGTTATGGTGTGGGGCACGATGGAAGAGCACTGTTCGACTTTATGCCTTTCCACGATATGAGTGATGAAGATCTTACTGCTGTTATTTCGTTTATACGCACACTCAAACCCGTAAGCAATAAAGTACCCGATAACAAAATGAATGTAATGGGTAAAATTGTAAAAGCATTTATTATTAAACCTGTTGGACCAACCGGCACACCACCCAAGCAGGTAACACCAGATTCCACTGCTGAATATGGCCGCTATTTAGCCAACAGTGTAGCTAACTGCCGTGGCTGCCATACTGATCGTGATTTAAAAACAGGTGCCTTTGTTGGTGAACCATTTGCAGGTGGTTTTAAAATGGAATCCATCATTGATCCTGAAAATTATGAATGCCAAAGTCCGAATCTTACCCCCGACAAAGAAACCGGGCGTATTTATGGCTGGAGCGAAGAAATGTTCCGCAACCGCATACGCCAGGGAAAAGTAAACAAGCATAGCGCTATGGCTTGGGGACCTTTCAGCCGCATGAGCGATATGGAGATCAAAGCCATTTATAAATTTCTGCAGACTGTTACACCTGTAAATAAAAAGATCGAACAAACTTTTTACAAACGACAGTAGTAAACAACATTATCACAACCTGCAAAAAGGCATTCCTTAATGGAATGCCTTTCTTACTTTCGCCGGAGAAAAACTGATCATGCGCATTATATCTTACAACGTAAACGGCATTCGTGCTGCTATAAAAAAAGGGTTTATCGACTGGTTAAAAACTGATCCTGCTGATGTTATTTGTGTGCAGGAAACCAAGGCTACAAAAGATGATGTTGATACAAAGTTGTTCAACGATCTTGGCTATCATGATTACTGGTTCAGCGCACAGAAGAAAGGCTACAGCGGTGTGGCTGTGTTCACTAAAATAAAACCCGATGCTGTTGAAGTTGGTAATGGTCATG
>JAACZX010000094.1 GCA_009996555.1 Chitinophagaceae bacterium
TGGCTGCACGTGGTATTGATGTAAAAGACATTACGCATGTGATCAACTTTGAATTACCGGATGATATTGAAGTGTACACACACCGCAGTGGTCGTACAGGTCGTGCCGGCAAAACAGGTATTTGCATGAGTATTGTACATAGTCGTGAAATTGGGAAGATCCGTCAAATTGAACGTATTGTACAATCCCGTTTTAATAAACTTGAAATTCCTACCGGTAAAGATGTTTGCCGTAAGCAATTCTTCTCGTTCATGGACAAACTCATTGGAACTGATGTGAGCAATGAAGAATATGAAACGTATGTTCCCATGCTGCAGGAAAAATTTGCTGACATGAGCAAGGAAGATATCCTGAAGCGCATTGCAGCCATGGAGTTCGACCGATTCCTGAAGTATTACGAAAACGCAGAAGACCTCAACATTCGTGAACGTGGCCGTGAGTTTGATAAATTTAAACGTGATGGTCGTGGTAGCGATAGAGACAGAGGTGCACGTGGCACACGTGAACGCCAACCCTACCGTGATACGCAAGGCCGTGATTTCAATGGCGGCGGTTCCGGTAACTATGCAAGATTGTTTGTAAACCTTGGTACGAAAGATGGTTTTTATAAAGCCAGTTTCCTGCAATTCATTTTAGATATGAGTGATCTGAAAAAAGAAGTACTCGGCAAAATTGATATGCGTGAAATGAACAGCTGGGTTGAAGTAGACAGCAAGGCTGCCAAGCAAATGATGAAAGCAATCGACGGCAAAAAGTTCAAAGGAAGAAACATCCGCATGAACGATGCCAACAGCAGATAAAAATTTCTTCTGATCAGTAAAAGCTGTACCAAATGGTACAGCTTTTTTATTTCTATCGGGCACAATCAACGCTGTAAAAGCCACAAACAGTACAAGCATCAAAAGAAAAATGAGTTTGTGCTTAGTGTGGTGATAAAAAAATGTTTTCGCTCAAAAAAACTTTTACAGCTATACTCAACACAGAGTTATATTTTTCAGCATGTATTAACGAAGCTTAACCAGGCGATTGATTTTTCAGCTATTGATGCAATGCCTGCATCAGCTTTTTTATTTCGTTTACTGAACGAAAGACATCATAAAAACACTGATTGCAGATGTTGCAAATAAAATATCTTTATACTCATAAAAGATCAATCTGCGAATCAACAGACAGGTGGCATAATTCTTGCCGAATTACTGCCAATAAAAGCAGCCGATACCAGATAAAAACTTTGAAGCAAAGGGATTAATTCGTTTAACAAGAGAACCAAAGAACAATATCCAGATCAGAGAAGAACCATTTTCCTTCAGAACAGTAAAGACAAATTCCAACAAACATTTCAAAGCTGCACATCCAGGCAATGCAATGCATTTTCTGAATGGCGCATTACTGCATCATCTGCCAGGTATTAAATACACTATACCAGATTGCGATCCTATGCCCATCACCAGGCAACCTTTTTTTATTTCGAAAACCAACAGTTGTTAAATGAACAAAATCAAATGGCCGCAAAACCTGGCCTTGTTAATTGCCGTATCCTTATTATGGGTATCATGCAGCAAAGAAAAATCAGCACAAGTACCGGAAACTGAAATTGAACAATCCGTAACTGCAGGCGTGGTAGATGATGATCCGGTTTTACAGGCAAAAGTTCCTTTGATTGTTTCTTCTTCTTTTTTGAATGGCTCAGCAGAAATAAACAATACTGTTTTAACCCTGTCGATGGTGCAGGCAAAAGGCGGCAAACGTGATGCTGCTGCTCCATCCATAAGCATTCTCTCTCCTGCCAATGCTGCCATTGTAAGTGGTACAATCAGTGTACAGGTAAGTGCAAGCGATAATGTGGGCGTAACATCTGTTGCTTTAGCAGTTGATGGCATCAGCATTAGCAGCAGCAATACTGCACCTTTTACAACCACATGGAATTCTGCTACAGTTGCTAACGGCACACACAGTATAACTGTTACAGCAAGAGATGCTGCAGGCAACAGAAGCAGCAGCTCAATACAGGTTTCGGTAAGCAACACCATTGTTTCTCCCGGCGATATTACTGCGCCTGTTGTTACTCTTCTTTCACCTGCCAACGGATCTTCTTACAACACAGGTGCTATCATCAGCATCAGTGCATCTGCATCAGATAATGTTGCAGTAAGCAATGTAAGCATCAGTATTAACGGAACTGTTGCAGGCAGCTCATCCTCTTCTTCATACAGTTATTCATGGAATACTGCATCAGCAGCAAGTGGCGTGTACAATATTACAGCTACTGCAAGAGATGCTGCAGGCAATCAATCTGCAAAAACTGTTTCGGTTACACTTAACACAACAGTGGTTCAGCCGCCATCTTCATCAGGTGTGCGTTTAACTATGCCGCCGGTAGGTACGCAGGGCAGCGAAGGTTCATGTGTGGCATTTGCAGTGGGTTATGCAGCACGTTCTGCTGAACAGTACTACAGAACCGGCGCAACTTCTTACAGCAATGCAGTGAATATCTTCAGCCCGGAATTTTTATACAACCAGATCAAGTTCAGCAGCGATTGTAATTCCGGTACTGCCATGCAATCAGCACTTGATTTTATAAAGCTGAACGGCATCTGTACTTTCCAGAGCATGCCATACAGCAGCAGCAATGGTTGCTCTTTATTACCTACTTCAACACAGTTGCAGGAAGCACAGAACTACAAGATCACATCTTATGCAAAGATGTACACTGCAGACAGAGCTGCGATTAAATCAATGGTATCACAAAAACACCCGGTGATCATTAATATACTTGCAGACAATGCCTTCATCAGTGCAAAAGCTGGTTTTGTGTGGAAAGCATATTCAGGCTCCGGTTCATTACCGCATGCGGTTGTTATTTGCGGTTATGATGATGCAAAGAATGCATACCTCATCATGAATTCGTGGGGTACAGCGTGGTGCGATGCAGGTTATGGCTGGATAGATTATGATTTCTTTTTAACAAGAACGGGAACATACTGCTATGCCATTAACTGATGAATAACATTACCGGTTGCCTGCTATAACCAAGGCAGCCAGTAATTGCTGCGTTTTCAACAGCATTTCAGGCACAGCAAAAACAACATAACAATCGTAGTATAACCAAGCAGCAATGCACAGTAATAAAACATTGAAAGAAAACTTTTTTAAGCACGAATACAACCTGCAAAGTTCGCTGAACAAAAAAGCATGCTGTAATTTTGTAATACACGCAAGGCAATATCCTTTAGAAAAAATAACTACTCCTCAGAGAAGGCTTTCATTTCATTTATTTCAAACAACTCAATCAATTCAGTTTATGTGCAGGGAAGTATGATTCACTTCCACAGCAGTATGAACAACTTTAAAATTCAAAAAACGAAAGATCATGAAAACTGTACCCTTCTCAAGGCATTTGCTTTTGCTATGCTTATTGCCGGTTCTATGGGTTTCCTGCCAAAAAGAGCAATCCACAATTCAAACCAGCAGCAACCCGGTAAAATCATCGGGATTAATTGATGACGAAGCAGCTATTGTAAGTAAAGCTCCGTTTATCATTTCTTCATCCTTAACAGTTCCGGGAAAAACAACCGTTACAACTACTGTTGATGCAGCAATGAAAGGGAAACCCGGAAGCAAAAGCGACATCACTCCACCAAAAGCAATCATTACTTCTCCTACTAATGCAAGTTCAGTTTCAAGCACTGTAAATGTTGCTGTAGATGCTACTGACAATGTTGGGGTAAGTGCAGTTACGCTGTTTGTAGATGGTGTAAAGAAAGACAGCAGTAAAACGGCGCCCTATTCTTTTTCATGGAATGCATCGAATGCAACCAGCGGCACACATGTACTTACAGCCACAGCAAGAGACGGAGCAGGTAATACTGCTTCAAGTTCAATAACCGTAGCAGTAAACACAACAATTACAGTTGTGCCACCTCCCACCAGCTTGCCTGCAAGTTTCTTTTTAGTTACACCCACGCCCAAAGCGCAGGGAAGTGAAGGAAGCTGTGTAGCATTTGCAACCGCTTATGCGGCACGTTCCATTGAACAGTACTACAGAACAAATGCAACGGCTTTTGATAATGCAGTAAATGTTTTCAGTCCGGAGTATGTTTATAATCAAACAAAGATCGCTTCCGATTGCGGTTCGGGAACAGCCATCACCTTAACATTAGACCTGATGAAGAACAAAGGTGTTACTCCATGGAATGTGATCCCTTACAGCGATGTGAATGGTTGTTCTTTATTACCCACATCAGCACAGGATGCAGCTGCAGCCAATTACAAAATAGGCGGTTATTCAAAACTGCTCAATACAGATAAGAATGCAATCAAGTCAATGCTTGTAGCCAACCATCCTGTAATTATTTCCGTAACGCTTGATAACAATATCACCAACGCAGGCCCCGGCTTTATCTGGAAAAGTGCAGGCACAGGCAACATTGGTCATGGTATGATCATTTGCGGATATGATGATGCAAAGAATGCTTACAAAGTAATGAACTCATGGGGCACAGCATGGGGCGATGTCGGTTTTACATGGATCGATTATGATTTCTTTCCAACAAGAGCCGGGTACTATGTTTATGTAATGAACTACTAACCCAGTTTGTTTTTTTTAACTGGCAATACCGGTTTCAACAGAACATTACAGTAAAGCGAACGAGTTGCCAATGGCAACTCGTTCGCTTTTTATCAATCAACAACTAACTGCAAACGTCTTTATTTGCAATTACTGCAACAAACTTAGTATCAAAAACAATCAATAAGAACTAACTGCAAAAGTCTATCTCTACCTGATATGGTTAAGTGAAAAATACAAGTGTTTGAAAAAAAACAACTTTGGAATGGCAGAAAATTTACATGGATTTTTGAATGTACCGGTGGCATAATTTTGGGTAATTATTCAACTCAAAAGAACATGGAGTTTGAATCAGCAGAGAACAAACAGGCAGGCCATATTTTTAAAAGATCAATATCCATCTCACAGAAGAACCTTATAACAACAGACAGTACCATACATTCCATTTTCTCAGATCCAGCTTTACAAAGAAAATCACTTAAGTAATTGATTATTTAAGATCCGGCCCCTTTGTGTTTGATACAGGCAATTTATCAAACTGATAAAGAACTGTGCCTTACACAACCAAAACTGGCTTTATATCAGCTATGGGCTTTTACATACTTAAATAAAAAAAAATGACAAATCTAAAATCCAACTTAGCAATTGCTGTTTTTGCGGCAGCATCTCTTTTATGGTCTTCCTGTAAAAAAGAAACGTCGAAACAGTCAATTGAAACCCTTTCAACAGAATCAAATGCAAAACGGCTTGGCGGGCTTACTGAAGATGATCCGGTTTTTGTGAGCCAGATCCCTCTCATTATGTCTTCGGGCCAGGTTGTGGCAGGAAGATTTTCTGCCGATAATATTGCCGCAAAAGGAAAACCCGGCGGAGGTGGTGGTTCAACAGGTGGCGATGCCACCCCTCCTTCTGTAACCATTACATCTCCGGGAAACGGTTCGTCTGTATCAGGTGTGGTAACTGTTTTAACGTCTGCCTCCGATAATGTGGGAGTTGCTTCGGTAAGTTTTAGTGTAAACGGTTCTGTTAAGTCTACACTTACTGCTGCACCTTATACTTTCTATTGGGATGCAGGAACCGTTGCAAATGGCACGCATACCTTAACGGCAACAGCTAAAGATGCAAAAGGAAATACTGGCACTTACACAATCACTGTAAGCAAGAACACTGTTGTGGTGCCTCCGCCAACAGGCACGCCTCCTGTAAGTTATTTCCTGCAAACTCCGCCAATTGGCACACAGGGTTATGAATGGACATGTGTTCCTTTTGCTACAACTTATGCAGCACGTTCAATTGAACAATTTTACAGAACAGGTGCATCATCGTTCGATATTGCTACTACTATTTTCAGTCCTGAATATGTTTATAATCAAACAAAGATCGCTGCTGATTGCGGCTCAGGAACTGCAATAACATTAACCCTTGATCTTATGAAGAACAAAGGAGTATTACCATGGTCGGCTATGCCCTACAGTGATTTGAACGGATGTACAACACTTCCAACAGCAGCACAGGATATTACGGCAGCTTCATATAAAATTGGCGGTTATGCAAAGATCATCAATACCGACAGGAATGCAATTAAATCAATGATCGCTGCAAAGCATCCGGTAATGGCATCCATTCTTGTTGATAATAATTTTCAGAATGCAGGTGCAGGCTTTGTATGGAAAACTGCAGGCACAGGCAATATTGGTCATGCGCTCATCATTTGTGGTTACGATGATGCTAAGAATGCATATAAAGTAATGAACTCATGGGGTACATCATGGGGTGATGCAGGTTATTCATGGATCGACTATGATTTCTTTCCGTCAAGAGCTGGCTATTATGTGTATGTGATGAACTACTGATTGCTTATCTTTTTTCATAACAGTCAAACCGTTTCTGATGATACAGAAACGGTTTGTTGTTTATCAGGCTGACAGACGTATCAACTGTATTTCATCTCATCAACACTGTCTCTGTTTGCCATTATACATCAGTAAAAAAATAAACGAGGCGCTCTTTGCAGAGCGCCTCGTTGCTTATCCTTTTATTGTTTAAATGTTAAGGTTTGGGTTTGGGTTCATAATATGATCCTTTATCGCCCGGTAACAACTTACCAATTACAGACTTACCGCCCACATTCAATTTGTACAGCATTGGTACATGTTGTGTAGCAGGTACACGATACGTAACAGTACGTGGAATGTTTGCATCAACACTGCCTGAATAAACAATTGACAGTTTCCTTCCAACCATGTCATACACTTCAAGGTTTGCATAACCTGATACAGGTGATACAAAACGGAAGTTAATTTCACTGCTGAATGGATTTGGATATGCCTGTACTGTTAACTCTTTACTTACATTCAATGTAATACCGTTATCAGGATTAATCCTTGTATTTACAATTGATGAAGTAAGAATTGTTCTTGGTAATCCGCTGCACAAACTATGATCCTGGTTATTCGCATTATCAAGGTTTGTTGCCAACGGCTCGTATGTACATGTATTAAAGCCATTCTTAATTGCATTATACAAATCAGCGTAAGTTGCAAAACCAGTCGCATCAAGATAATCTGATCCGAATACAGCTGCATTCAACAATGCCGCCACACCAGTTCTTGCCAGTTTCTTACAATCACCACCACCGGCACTCATAGCAGCACCCATTGTAGATGGTAAATTCGCAAGCTTGCAACCACCTGTACATATATTGGTAATACCAAAGTATGCAACAAACGGTGTACTTGTTGTAAAGTCAGCACCCGGTGTAAAGTTGCCACTGGTACCAGTACCGTTACATGATGCACCAGGAATTGCCTGTACCACAAGGTCGCTGCAATTATCCCATACTTCAGGATGTGTTTTCCAGAAGCCCGGAGTACATCCTTTACCACCATCACAAGTTAATGTTACGGTGCAGGTTGATGTGCAATTATTAGCATCAGTTACTGTTACTGTAAGCACTGTGTTTGCTACACCGCCTGATGTATAAGTAACTGTGATTGCACCACCCACTACTGTGCAATTGGTAACAGACCAACCAGCATTTACACCAGCTGCATCAAATGAAGCAGAGCAGGTATAAGGACCGGTACCGCCACTTACTGTACCACTCACTGTGCTGCCAATTGTACCACAACTTGGTATTGACGGTGTAGTGAGATTACAAGTAAGTGCATTCGGTTGTGTAATGGTTTCTGAACCGGATTTTTCGCAACCATTTGCATCTTTCACTACCCATGTATACGTACCTGCAGTTAAGCCTGTGTACTGTTTGGGTGATGTTTGTGATGCAAAGCCACCACCATTAAAGTTTACTTCGTATGGTGCTGTGCCGCCACTGAACGTAACAGTTACACTACCATTGCTGCCGCCAAAGCAACTAACATTGGTATGACCATCGCTGGCAAGCAATTCATCTGGTTGTGTAATGGTTTCTGAACCTGATTTTTCACAACCGTTTGCATCTTTCACTACCCATGTATACGTACCTGCAGTTAAGCCTGTGTACTGTTTGGGTGATGT
>JAACZX010000095.1 GCA_009996555.1 Chitinophagaceae bacterium
AGGTTGTTTTGCAGGGCTTCTTCAATATGTCTTGTATCGGTATCGCTTTTAAAAGCCAGCAAATGACCATCGGGTATATACGCAAAATAGCAGGATGCGCAGTAGGGCTGATCCTGAACTGAAGTAGCAATGGTTACAATGGATGAGTCATCGAAAAATGCTGCGATCTGTTCAGGCATTGCAGGAGTGTTGCCGGATGTCATACTCATATTTTTATTAAAGATGAGCGAATCTTTAAACGAAACAGCTAATCATTATTAGCAGGCAGACTGATTATGGTAAGCGGGGAACTATTTATATTCTCCAAACACCGCTCTCAACTCATCTGCAATTTCTCCAAGTGTACACTTGTGTTCAACAGCAGTAATAACAGCGGGCATCAGGTTTTCGCCGCTCACTGCACGGTCATTTATTTCCTGCAGGCATTGGTCTACTTTACCGGGGTCCCGTTCGTTTTTTAAACGACGGATCTTTTCTGTTTGTACAGCACGGATGCTGTCATCAATTTTAAACAACGGAGTATCATTGGCTTCCTGCACCTGGAATTTATTTACACCAACAATGATCTTTGAACCATTTTCAATGTTGCGTTGATAGTCGTATGCACTTCGTGCAATTTCATCCTGTATAAATCCTTCTTCAATGGCCGATACGCTTCCGCCCATTACATCGATCTTTGCAATCAGCTCCCATGCTTTCTGTTCTATTTCATCGGTGAGTGCTTCCACATAATAACTGCCTGCCAATGGGTCAACCGTATCAGGAGCACCACTTTCAAATGCCACGATCTGTTGTGTACGCAAAGCAATACGGGCTGCTTCTTCAGTTGGCAAGCTCAATGCTTCGTCGTAACCATTGGTGTGCAAAGATTGTGTGCCGCCTAAAACTGCCGCCAGTGTTTGAATGGTAACACGTGAAATATTATTGAGTGGTTGCTGTGCAGTTAATGTACTGCCACCGGTTTGTGTATGAAAACGCAGCATCATGGCTTTGGGGTCGGTAGCGCCAAGTTCTTTCATCATTTTTGCCCACATGCGGCGTGCTGCACGAAATTTGGCAGCTTCCTCAAACAAATTGTTATGCGAGTTGAAGAAGAACGAAAGACGTTTACCGAATACATTAATGTCTAACCCTTTTTCCTGCGCTGCTTTCACGTAAGCTTTACCGTTAGCAAGTGTAAATGCAATTTCCTGCACTGCTGTACTGCCCGCTTCACGAATATGATAGCCGCTGATGGAAATGGTATTCCACTTCGGCAGTTCATGACTGCACCATTCAAAAATATCGGTGATGATGCGCATGCTTGGTTTGGGCGGATAAATATAAGTACCTCTTGCAGCATATTCTTTCAGGATATCATTCTGTATTGTTCCGGAAATTTTTTTCAGGTCTGCTCCCTGTTGTTTGGCCAGTGCCACATAAAAGGAGAGGAGAATGAATCCTGTTGCATTAATGGTCATGGAGGTAGATACATCTTCCAGCTTAATACCATCAAACAATGTTTGAATATCGGCAATACTGTCAATAGCAACACCCACTTTTCCCACTTCACCTTCCGCAAGTGCATGGTCACTATCGTAACCAATTTGTGTTGGCAGATCAAATGCCACACTTAACCCGCTTACACCTTGCGATAAAAGATAGTGATAACGTTTGTTGCTTTCTTCAGCAGTTGAAAAACCGGCATACTGCCGCATGGTCCAGAGTTTACCACGATACATATCTGGCTGCACACCTCGTGTAAAGGGAAACTGTCCGGGAAGTTCTTGTGCATGATCACCGGAGTAGAGCGTTTTGATCTCTATTCCTGAATCGGTAAATTTTTTATTCTCACTCATGGCAGCATCGTTAAAGTAAAAAGGTTCAGCTCATCAACTGTTTGGCTTCGTTGTTAATGAGTGTGGCTACAATATTTTGCAGCGATACATGATCGTCGTGCGACAATAATTCAACGATCTTTTTGCTGAGGTCGGCTCCTGTTGCACCGGCAGATAATCCTGCTGCCAGTTCATTGATGATAAAAATATTCTGCTCTTTCAGGTTTTTGATACCGTCCCATGCTGCAGACGAAACATATAACTGCTGGCTCACGTTGTATTCAAACTCTGTTTTAATGGATTGTATCATCAGGCTTTGCAATTCTGCCGCAGAAAGTTGATTTACGGGTAAGCGCCCAAGCAGATTTGTAAGACCAATGCGTTCGCATAAAATGGTCATGCGTTCATAAGCCTGTAGTTGAAGACGAAGCATTTCGGGATTAGCAGAACTTGTTGTTCTTGATTGCTGGGGAGGAGCTGCTGCGGCTTGCTTTTTCTGTGTTTCTTCCAGCAAGGCTGCCTGGCGCTGTTCTTCAAGCAATTCTTTTTTCCCTTTGGCCCGCAGGTAAAAAGCCAATGCAATAAATACTACTGCTGCTGCACCAAAAACGTAATAATAAATCGTATCCATAATAGGTTGTGTTAAAGCAAAAATAGGTTTTTGGAATTGAAAACAAGGCTTGTGTGCAGTTTGATGATGATAGGCTGGAACTGTGTAAATTTGCAGTAAATAAAAAAGTATGGAAGCATTAATTGCAGCACCGGTAACATTTACGGCAACAGCAGCAGCAGAGCTAAATCGTTTGGCGGCTGAGCAGCCTGCAGGTAAGTTTTTGCGTGTGGGTGCAAAGGGTGGTGGTTGTTCAGGTTTAAGTTATGTGCTTGAGTTTGATGAAAAAAAAGAGAATGATGAATTATTTGAAATAGCCGGTATTACCTGCATCATGGAAAAAAGCCATGGCATGTACCTGTATGGTATGCAGGTTGACTGGGATAATGGATTGAATAACCGTGGCTTTACGTTTTCAAACCCAAATGCAAGCAAGACCTGCGGCTGTGGCACCAGCTTTGCGGTGTAATCATTTCAGGAAAAATAATGAAACTCCCTGCGGGGAGTTTTTTTATACCCATAACATGGTATTGAAAAATGAAATATATTGCTGTAACTCGCAAAAAATAAAACTGATGAAAAAAATCTTTCTCTCTTTAGTCGTTCTGGCTTTACTCACCGCCGATGAAAGCATTGCCCAGCGAAGACAACCGGCTGCAGTTGCCGGCTTAATTGGCAATGAAGGCGGACAGAACGATAAGAAGAACAGCAACAGTAATGAACTCCGGATTGTGAATGCGGAGAAAGTGATGGATATGGAAATACCTGAAGGCGGTGCCAATGGCGCTGCAGTTGTTTACCATCCGCAGGAAAAATTATACTATGCTGCGCAGGCCGGCAATATGTCGTTTCCTCTTGTTATTTTCAATGCAAACGGCAAGGTTATTTCGGACGATGAGCAACAAACGTTGATTGATGTACGTGGCCTTTGGTATAATCCCAAAACAAAGAAACTGGAAGGGAATGCCTATAACGAGTACGGTTGGTTTTCGTACGAACTGAATTCAAACGGTCAGCCAACACGTGTGGTAAATAAGAAAGAAGGTATGTATCAGCCCGATCAGAACAGCGCCGGTGTGTTGAATACAGAAGATAATGAAGTGTTGTTCCTGAATGCGCTGAACATTGCCTGTTATACTGTTGAAGGTGTAGATAAGCGCAAAAACATTAAACTCAACTTTGGTGCAGCCGGTACCGGCGATGCTGTTGATGTGAGCATTGAAAGTTTTGAAGAAACATACAATGTGCGTTCAATGGTTTACACAGGAATAAAAGGAGCAGAAGTAGGTTTGCTGAATGTTGTAAAGAAGCAGGTTGAGTTGTACAATATTAAAACAGG
Organism: Chitinophagaceae bacterium; assembly: GCA_009996555.1. GTDB lineage: Bacteria > Bacteroidota > Bacteroidia > Chitinophagales > Chitinophagaceae > Lacibacter. The sequence goes on from JAACZX010000095.1 coordinate 3,767, forward strand.
CTATATGAGCCAGGTGATTAAGCTGCCCATTGAATTTGAAGTGGAACGTTTCTTTAATTTCTCTTATGCAAACGGTATTTACTGGGTATTTGATAAGCAGAAACGCAAATGGAACGGGTATAAATGATCCTGCATTTTCAATCACCAAACAAAACAAATCATAAAAGCGAAACCCGGTCAATTGACCGGGTTTCGCTTTTATCTGTAAGAGTTGATCTTATGCGATAGTATGTCTTGCTTTTGCAAGTGTTTTATCTTTTTCAGGTTCACCCAACGGTTTGTCTTTTGCAAAATCCATGAGGATAGGTGCTGCAACAAACACAGAAGAGTAGATACCTGTAATTACACCCACCAACATGGCAAAGGCAAAACCACGTGTTACTTCACCACCAAAGATGAAGAGAATGAGGAGGGTTAAGAACACGGTAAGTGAAGTCATGATGGTACGTGCCAGTGTATCGTTGATCGCCTTGTTCAGGATCACGCCTTTAGGCTGACCAAACATTTTTGAACTGTATTCACGAACCCTGTCAAATACAACCACCGTATCGTTCATTGAGAAACCGATTACCGTTAATATGGCCGCAATAAAGTGCTGGTCAATTTCAAGCGGGAATGGTACAATGTTGCGGCAGAATGAGAATACGATCAATGTTACCAATACGTCGTGCAGCAACGCTACAATTGTACCAACTGAATAACGCCAGTCACGGAAACGTACAAAGATGTAAAGCGTAATTGCCAACAGACCAAGGATCGTTGCCCAGATAGCACCTTTCTTTAAATCGTCAGAAATGGTTGGCTGTACAGTTTGTGAACTTTGTTTGAATTTAGTATCAAACTGTTCGTACGTTGTATTAGCAGGTAAGAAGGGTTTCAATCCTTCGTACAGTTTAGTCTGTACTTCAGCATCAACATTCTGTCCTTGCTTTTCAATCAGGTAGTCTGTTGTAATGTTCAGCTGTTTAGCATTGCCAACTGTTTTAATGATTGGGTATTTACCAAACACTTTGTTCAGTTCATCAGCAATCTCTGAGTTTTTCATTTCACGGTCAAACTTCACAGTATAGCTGCGGCCACCACGGAATTCCACACCATAATCAAAACCATTGAAGAGAGTGCCAATACCCAGCAGTAATACTATTCCGGAGATCATATAGGTAACCTTACGGATCTCAATGAATTTGTAGGCTGCGTGTGCAAATATTTTGCGTGATACAGCTGTGAAATATTCGAAGTGACGTTTTTTGTTTGTCCAGATATCAGTAATAAGTCTTGAAACAAGGATACCGCAGAAAAGGCTCAGCAGCAAACCAACGATCTGTGTGGTTGCAAAACCTTTTACAGGACCCAAGCCGAAGTATAACAAAATGAACGCTGTTAACAGGGTAGTGATGTGACCATCCAATACCGGCGCCAATGAGCGCTTATAGCCATCTTCAACGGCCATCTGGTAGCTCTTGCCTTTTGTTAACTCTTCCTTGATACGTTCAAAGATGATCACGTTTGTATCAACAGCCATACCAATCGTTAACACCAAACCGGCAATACCTGCAGCTGTTAATGTGGCGCCATAAATACTCAATACACCAACTGTAAACAACAGGTTAAGGATAAGAGCAATGTTTGCGATCCATCCACCGGTATTGTAATATACCAGCATGAGGATGAAGATGACAATAAATGAAATGATGAATGATAATGCACCACCTTTTACTGCTTCAGCACCAAGTGTTGGACCAACAACCTGTTCCTGAACAATTTTAGCAGGTGCAGGAAGTTTACCAGTACGTAATACACTTGAAAGATCCTGTGCTTCCTGTACAGTAAAGTTTCCGCTGATCTGTGAAATACCACCGCTGATAGCACCGTTGGTAACAGAAGGTGCAGAATAAACATAATTATCTAACGCAATAGCAATACAATATTTACCACTGAAGGCATCGCCTGTCATTTTTTCCCAAATGGTAGCGCCACGGCTGTTCATTTCCATTTGTACTTCCGCTTTGTTGTTGCGGTCGAAGTCCTGGCGTGCATCAACAATATATTCACCGGTAAGTTTTGGCTGATCGGAACCGGGAACAGTTTTGATGACATAGACCGGAAGAAGGCTTTCTCCGCTCTTGCTTTTACCTTCTGCTTTTGAACCATACATAAAACGCATGGTAGAAGGGATAGAAGCTTTCACGATATCAAGATTGATATACTTTGAGAAGATAGCTGTATCTGCTACACGAATCATACCCAGCATGGCAGAACCATCGGGCTGGTTGAAAGAGATGAGCGAGCTTACGGGAGTTCCTGCTGCACCTAAAGTTGTATCAGCTTTGGTTGTATCAGTAACTGCTCCACTTAAGTAAGCTTTTACTTTTGCATCCATCTGGCCAATGCTTTGACCAATGATGGGATCGGCATTTGAATACGTTTCCCAGAACTCGAGGTTGGCAGTTGCCTGTAAGAATTTACGCACACGCTCAGGATCATCAACACCTGCCAGTTCAACAGTAATGATGCCTTTGTTTACATCGTAGCTAATGTTAGGCTGTGCCACACCAAACTGATCGATCCTTGCTTCAAGGCGGGCATGTGTTCTTTTGATGGCATCTCTTGCTTCTGTACGGATCGCTTCAAGTACATCACTGTTACTTGCATCGATCTTAATGTTTTTATTTTTACCACCGGCAAACAATGGTGCAAGACGGGCATTGAGAGACGCTTCTTTGTATGCTTCACCAAACAAGGTTACAAAATCGGCATCGCTGTTTTCTTTTTTCTGAGTGGCACTTGCCAATGCTTTGGTGATTACAGGATCTTTGGGGTTGTTACTCATTGAACGGATCAATCCTTCTAACCCTACTTCCAGCGTAACGTTCATACCGCCTTGCAGATCCAAACCAAGGTTCAGTTCTTTTTCAATCGCTTTTTGGTAAGTGAGTTTTGAGTACAGAAGGGGAATATCGAGTATCACCTTTTCTTTCAGGCTGTCAACATACCTGCGGTAAACTGCATTCTTTGCAGAGTCCTTTGTTTCCTGTGGTGCGTTAGCGAAATTGTTCTTGACAAATTTCTCAGCTCTGGCTCTTTGCTCTTTCTCAAAACTGTTTACAATCCACGTAAAGCTTAACTGCCAAACGGAAATAAGGATGAGCATGATCGCAAAAAACCTGACCAAACCTTTCAGTGCCATAATAAAGTAATAATTTGGGTTCTTATTTTTTAAGGAGGGCAAAGATAGGGGTTTCATATCGAAAGCGAACAGGCCCCAAATCACTGTTATCCACTATTCTAAGGCCATTTGAGTTGCCGGTAATGCCGTATTTTTGGGCATGTTCAAATCTGTCGTTTTTGCCGGTATGGGGTTTTCCCTGCTGATAGCCCTGAACGCCTGCAAACCTGCTAAAACAGTGGTTGCCAACGAAAATTTTATTGAAAACCTGCTTGCAAGCCATCCTGCACTCTTTGAAAATGTGCTGCAAAACCGTGATTCTATGCGGGTGGAGATCGTTTATACCCGTATTGACCGTGATAAAACGAACAGACCCCGCTTTACCGATTACAGTTTTAACCTGAAACCCGACCGTTATTTTTACCCGGCTTCAACAGTAAAGATGCCGGTGGCGTTTCTTGCTTTGGAAAAATTACATCAACTGGGGCTCAGCCGTTCGGCCACGATGATCACGGAAAAAGGGCAGGAGGGATTAACAGCGGTGTATAACGATCCCACTTCAGCCGATGGCCGCCCAACTGCAGAACACTACATCAAAAAAATATTTGTGGTGAGTGATAACGATGCAAATAATCGTTTGTATGAATTTCTTGGCCAGCAGTATTTGTACGATCAGTTGACAGCAAAAGGATATACAGCTGCACAGATCATCCGCAGGTTGGCTATTACCATGCCGGAAGAATTGCATCGAACAACAAATCCTGTAAGCTTTTACGACAGTACCGGGAAAGTATTGTATCAGCAACCGTTGGTAAAAAGCAATCTCAATTACATTGTTCGGAATGATTTTTTAGGCAAGGGTTATCTTGATGATAAGGATGTGCTGCTGAATGGCCCGATGGATTTCAGCCGAAAGAATCGTATTTACCTGGCCGACCTGCATAAGATGTTACGCACAGTATTGTTCCCGGAGTCGGTTCCTGCTGAGCAACGGTTCAACATAGCAGAAGAAGATTATAAATTTCTGTACCAATACATGAGCCAGCTGCCTGGTGAAACAAGATTTCCTGAATATGATTCAACTGTTTTTTTTGATGCGTACTGCAAGTTTCTCCTGTTTGGCACACAAAAGAAAAAGCAGCTGCCAAA
>JAACZX010000096.1 GCA_009996555.1 Chitinophagaceae bacterium
AAATATGCAACAGGCGGAAGAGGTGGGCAAGTGATTGCAGTAACAAATTTGAATGATAGTGGTGAGGGAAGTTTTCGTTGGGCATTGGAACAATTTCCCGGCGAAGCACTAACGGTCATCTTTCGTGTGTCAGGTATTATTGAACTGCAATCGAAAATTCAGATCAAACGCTCCAACTTAACCATTGCCGGACAAACAGCTCCCGGTGATGGCATCTGTTTAAAAAATCAATCACTCATTTTAAATGGTGCTTCTTCAAAAGGCAATCATGGCAATATCATTATCCGTTATATCCGTTCACGCCCCGGCGGTACGTTGAAAACAGGACTGTATGGTTTTGATATGGAAAACTGTCATGATGTAATTGTTGATCATTGCAGTTTCAGTTGGGCCAATGAAGAATGTGCAGCCATGTACGATACAAAAAATACAACCGTACAATGGTGCATCATTAGTGAAGGGTTGTATGAAGCAGGTCATCAGAAAGGACATCGTTCGTATGGTGGTGTGTGGGGTGGACAGTATGCAAGCTATCATCACAATTTATTAGCACACCTCAACAGTCGTGCAATCCGTTTTAATGGAGCAAGGGCACATGATACCATTGCACTGATTGATTACCGCAATAATGTTATTTACAATTGGGGCAATGCCAATGCAGCTTATGGTGGCGAAGTAAATATTGCAGGCGGTGTTTCACAAGTGAACATCGTCAACAATTATTATAAACCCGGTCCGGCAACATCAACTGAATTAAAGTTTGTCAATGCTTCTTATCAAAAAGAAGTCAACAAAGGAACAGGCAGGTGGTTTGTTGATGGCAACATCATGGAAGGCGATAAGGTGTTGACCAAAAAGAATGAAAGAGGTATTGATCTGAAAACGCAGGGTTATCCTTCTGAAGCCATTTCTAACAAAGCATTTCGAGTGAGCATTGCATTGCCTGTTGAAACAGCAAAGGAATCGTACGAGAAAGTGTTGAAATATGCAGGTGCTGTTTTTCCTAAACGTGATGCAACCGATGAGCGTGTGGTGAACGAAACAAGAACCGGCACTGCCGTTGGTAAAGGCGTATTTGGTAAGCCGGGAATTATTGATAGTCCGTCAGCTGTAGGTGGCTGGGCTGAATACAAATCTGCAACAGCACCGCTTGATACGGATAAGGATGGTATGCCGGATGCATGGGAAACAAAAAAAGGATTGAATCCAAACGATGCAAACGACCGCAACAAAGTTGATGCAAGCGGTTATACCATGCTGGAAATTTATTTAAACGAATTAGTAGAGGTAAAATAATATGAAAAAGATTTTTTGTATCATATCGTTAGTCGTTTGTTCAGCAGTGAATGCGCAGGTGAAGATTGAGAATAAACAGGTTTCAGCAAGAACAACATTTGCTGAGCAGCGGTTAAAAACCACAATTGCTCAATTAAAGCTGAGTACTGTAAAGCACGCAATTGTTTTAAGTAAACAGGCAGGTGGAAAGAAAGAAGGCTTTACGATTGAAACAAAGAACAATCGCACCACTATTACCGGAAATGATGAAACAGGAATTTTGTACGGCTGTCTGGCTTTTGCCGATGAGTTAAGGGCAACAAAGAAATTTCCGGCAACATTTTCATTGAGCGATGCGCCGGAGATGGTCTTGCGTGGTGCATGTATTGGTGTGCAAAAACCGTACTATCTGCCCGGCAGAAATGTGTATGAATATCCTTACACACCTGAAACCTTCCCCTGGTTCTACGATAAAAAACTATGGATACAGTATCTCGATTCAATGGTTGCGAACCGGATGAACTCTTTGTATCTATGGAACGGTCACCCGTTTGCATCGTTGGTAAAGCTGAAGGATTATCCTTATGCCGTGGAAGTAGATGATGCAACATTCAAAAAGAATGAAGAGATCTATCGCTTTTTAACAACCGAAGCTGATAAGCGTGGTATCTGGGTGATCCAGATGTTTTATAATATCATTGTATCAAAACCTTTTGCTGAATACCACAAGATCAAAACACAGGAACGTGAACGTCCCATCATTCCACTCATTGCTGATTATACACGAAAATCTATTGCAGCTTTTGTAGAAAAATACCCCAACGTTGGTTTAATGGTTTGCCTGGGTGAAGCAATGGAAGGTGTGGGCAACGATGATATTGAATGGTTCACCAAAACCATTATTCCCGGTGTAAAAGATGGTTTGAAAGCATTGAATAAAACAGAAGAGCCACCGATTGTGTTGCGTGCACATGATACCGATGCGCCCGGAGTAATGCGTGCTTCGTTACCACTCTATAAAAATTTATACACCGAAGCAAAGTTCAACGGTGAAGCATTGACCTATGCACGCCCAAGAGGAACATGGGCCGAACTGCACCAGACATTAAGCAAGCTCGGCAGTGTGCAGATTGAGAACGTACATATTCTTGCCAACCTCGAACCGTTCCGTTATGGTTCTCCCGATTTTATTCAGCAGAGTGTAATTGGTATGCACGAAGTAATGGGTGGCAATGGATTGCATTTGTATCCGCAGGCTTCATATTGGGATTGGCCTTATAGCGCTGATAGTGTGCGTGGCAAACGTCTATTACAAATTGAACGTGACTGGATCTGGTACAGTGCATGGAGCCGTTATGCATGGAAAGCGAACCGTAACCGGGAAGAAGAAATTGTTTACTGGAGTAAGCAACTTGCATCGAAGTTTGGTTGCAGTGAAGCTGATGGAAGAAGAATATTAACAGCGTATGAAGAGAGTGGTGAGATTGCTCCAAAGCTCTTGCGTCGTTTTGGTATTACCGATGGAAACCGTCAGACGCTTACACTTGGAATGTTGATGACGCAACTTATCAATCCATTCCGTTATGGTTTGTTTACACTGTTGTATGATGCAGAAGCACCGGAAGGTGAAATGATCCTTGATTATGCAGACAAACAACAGAAAGGAATAAAACATATTGGTGAAACACCGCCACAGGTAGCAAACGAAGTAGTGGTGCATGGTAACAATGCCGTTACTGCAATTATGGAAGTGTCGAGAAGAGTAACGAAGAACAAGGAAGAATTCAATCGCATTGTTAACGATATGTATTGCTACAAAGCAATGGCCGGTCATTTCAGCAGTAAAGTAACTGCAGCGGTGCAATTGTTGAAATACAAGTACAGCGGCAATGTTACAGATCTTGAGATGGCAGTACCAATGCTGGAAAAAAGTGTAAACGATTACAAAGAGCTGGCTGCATTAACCGCAGGGTCTTACCTCTATGCCAACAGCATGCAAACGCAGCAGCGGAAAATACCTATGCGTGGTTCAAATGCTACATTTAAACATTGGACAGAGATGGTACCGGTATTTGAAACCGAACTAAAAACATTTAAATACAAGATCGATTCGCTTAAAAACAGATCCAATACAAAGGTGCAGGAGCGCCAACCTTTTTTACAGGTTGATGCAAAGTTGAATCATGTTCCGGTTATATTGAATGAAGGTGCACAACTCTTCAGCGATACAGGTTTTCGAATTAAACAGCTTCCCTCTGAACTGAAGGGAATGAAAGCTGTACAGTTAAATTACAGACAGCAGCTGAGAAGCCCTACTGAGATTAATTTTTATACAGATAAGCCGGTAAAAATATTGGTGGGATATTTCAGGACACAGCGTGCAGCCTTCACTATTGATACAGTTTTTGCAAAAGCACCTGAGCTGGAAACAAATGCCAGCGCAGATGATTATGGTCAGGCTGAAATAAAAATTTCTAATGCCATTGCTATTGAAGGTATGCCGCCGGTGAATATTCATACTTATTCGTTTAAAGCAGGATCACATACATTGAAATTGCCGAAAGGAGTTTGTCTTGTGCTGGGTTTTGTTGATGGCACACAAATCATTCCTGTTTACGATGCAATGCTGATGAGCGACGCAAAGAATAAAAATATTGATTGGCTGTTTGAATAACAGCGAAATGCAACCGACAGCTGTTAAATATAATGCGGTATAATTTTTATTTGCGAAAGTGAAGATTTCTTAAATGAAAAATCCGTCAGCAGGAGATTTTTTTTAATAGTAAAATAATACATCTTTAGAGTAAGGTATGACATTGTTACCAGGCAGGTCAAAAATGTAATTTTAGCGCAAATTATTTTTAACGGTTGTATACACATCTCACAGTGTTGCAAAAAAAAATGCTATATGAACTACCAGAACATGCTGAAATGCTTTTTTGCATTCATGGCACTGCTATCATTCCATTTTTCTTTTTCCCAGTCCATTACAGTAACAGGCAAGGTTTCTGATCAGCAATCAGGAACAGCAATTGCCAGCGTTAATGTGAATGTGAAAGGAACAACGTCTACTGTAATGACCGACAATGACGGAAATTACCGCATTGCCGCTAACATGGGCGATGTGCTTTTATTTACATCAAGCGGTTACATTGCTGTTGAGTTAACAGTTAACAGCACCTCAATGGATGTTTCTTTGAAAGCAGATGTTAAAACATTAGATGAAATTGTAACCATCGGTTATGGTACAGTAAAACGTCGTGATCTTACCGGTTCTGTTTTCACTGTTAAGAGCGAAGACATTTTACGAACACCCACTTTTAATGCTGTGGAGGCATTGCAGGGGCGTGTACCCGGTGTTGATCTGTCAAGAAGTTCAGGAAATCCCGGTGCTGGTGCTTCAATAAGAGTGCGGGGTAACCGTTCTTTCTTTGGAAGCAATGAACCTCTCTTTATTATTGATGGCTTCCAGGGTGGTAATGCCAGTGATCTTAATCCGAATGATATTGAAACCATTGAAGTGTTGAAAGATGCTGCTGCTACAGCTATTTATGGTTCGCAGGGTGCAAATGGTGTATTTATTATTACTACTAAAAAAGGAAGAGCTGGCAAGACCAAAGTTTCATACGATGGTTATTACGGCATTAACGGTTACACATCTTATCCAAAAGGACGCATTGGCGAAGATTATATTAAGTTCAGAAGAGAAGCATACCGCACAAGCGGATTGTGGAACAGTCCGGCAGATGATGCTGCGATTTTTCCAAATGTTGCGGAAGCCGAAGCTGTGGCCAATGGTGAGTGGGTTGACTGGTATGAACTGCTGAACAGAAATGGCCAGCAGCAAAGTCATTCCGTTTCTGTGCAGTCAGGAAATGATAAAACAAAAGTATTTTTTTCGGTCGGTCATTTTAAGGAAGAAGGTATGCTTCGCCGCAGCGACTTTACCAGAAATTCCCTGCGTTTTAATTTAGATCAAACACTTGCGAAGTGGGCTAAAACAGGTATTCAAACACAAATCGGTTTCTTTAACCTCAACAGCAGAGTAGATCCTTTATCGCTGGTGATGCAAACTTCCCCACTTGGTAAACCATACGATGCCAATGGTAACATCAATGTGTTTCCGGTAGCAGGAAGTCCGAATACGCTTAGCCCGTTATCCGACGAAAGAGGTGATACAATTGCCACAAATAATACAATCAGAACAAATGTTTTGAGTAATGCATATCTTGAATTAACTCCTGTTAAAGGATTAACCTTCCGCTCAAATTTTGGTGTTACAATGAATTTCAGCAGACAGGGGGTGTATAATTCAGCAAGCTCAGTGGCGCAACGCACTACACGTTTAGCTACTTCAGCACAGGGAACAGCATTTGTACGGGCATTCAACTGGGATAATACCGTTACTTACAAGAAAGCCTTTGGTGATCATGATTTTACAGTAACAGGTATTCAAAGTTATATTGAAAACCATGTTGATAATCTTTACGCAACCGGCAATCGCCAGTTATTAGGTTCGCAATTGTTTTACAATCTGCAGGCAACTGATCCTACCAGCCAACGTATTACTACAGGTTATACACTTTCCAACAACCTTGCATTTGCAGGCCGTGTAAATTATTCTTTCAAAGGAAAATACCTGCTTGCTTTATCAGGCCGTTACGATGGTGCATCTCGCTTGTCTGCAGGTAATAAGTGGGACTTTTTCCCATCTGTATCGGTAGGTTGGAATGTCAGCAGCGAAGATTTTATGGCGCCATTAACCTTTGTGAATAATCTGAAACTGCGTGCATCGTACGGCGTAACCGGTAACTACGGTATTGATGTGTATGGTACACAAAGCAATATTGTTGCTGCAAGTAATATGGCTTTTGGCGATGTGCAGGCTGCTTACTTTCAATTCAGTCCCCGCATTGGTAATGCAGGGTTAAGATGGGAGAAAACAGCAAGTACCAACATCGGTATTGATTTCGCTTTTCTTAATAACAGAATTACCGGTAGTGCAGATTGGTACAATGCCAGAACAACAAACGTATTGTTTGATCGCTCATTACCCTTTACTTCAGGCGTAACTTCTATTTACCAGAACATTGGTGAAACACTCAACAAGGGTATTGAAATCGGTATTACTGGTAAAATAGTACAACGCCCGTCATTTTCGTGGGATGCAACAGCTACGTTCACCAGCAACAGAGAGCGTATTGTTAAGTTGATTGATGGAAGGAATATTATTTCAACAGTAACTCCTGAAACACTTTCATTGTTGCTCAACCGTCCATTGGTGTCATATTACAGCTACCAGAAACTTGGTATATGGCAGGCAAATGAATCAGATAAAGCAGCATTACTCAAGTTTGGTAACACGCCGTTTAAACCCGGTGATATTAAAGTGGCCGATTTGAATGGTGATGGTATTATTGATGCAAACAATGACCGTACTTATCTTGGTTCGCCCGTGCCAAAATTTGTATTGGGTCTGCAGAATAATTTCAGTTACAAAGGATTTGATCTTGGTGTGTACATCTTTGTTCGTTACGGCCAGATTATTAACGCTGAGTTTATGGGTCGTTACAATCCCGGTGGTGGAGGAAACGGGCCAGCTAATTTTGATTACTGGACACCTGAAAACCCTTCGAATGATTTTCCAAGACCAAAGCAAGGTGCACAGTTGATTGATTACCCGGCTTACCAGGCGTTGAACTTCATTGATGGATCATATTGGAAAATAAAAACACTCACACTGGGTTACACAATTCCAAAGAATACGACAGCAAAAGTGTTTGCATCAAACATCCGCTTGTATGCTACGGCAAATAATCTGTTCACAAAAGCAAAACATCATTTGCTGAACAATTATGATCCTGAAAGAGGTGGATCGGAAAGTGCTCCGCTCAGCAGGCAATTTGTGTTTGGAGTAAATCTTGATTTTTAATTGATCACATCAAAAAAAGGTTTTTATGAAAGCTAAACATATATCTATCGTTTGTATGGCAGCAGTAATTATTACCGCAGCTGTTTCATGCAAAAAGTTGACTGAATATAATCCGGGAGGATCAACAGCTGAAGCTGTTTGGAGTACTCCTGAAGGAATGCTCACACTGGTGAATGCATGTTATGCAGACCAGCGTAATTTTTACGGAAAGGAAGATGCTATTCTGATGACAGAAGGAGGCACTGATATCTGGTTCAACGCAAATAAATCGAACTATGCCAATCAGCTCACACGTTATGAAAGTTTTACACCGGCATCAAGCGGTACAAACAGAAATACGTTCCGCACTTTGTACAAAGCACTCAATTTATGTAATGCAGGGATCGACAGGATAAAGAATGTAACATACCCAACTGTAGAAGAACGAAACAGAAGAGAAGGTGAGATGCGTTTTATGCGTGCATTTTATCTCTGGCATATTGTAGAGTTTTATGGCGGTGTTCGTTTGAAATTAACAGAAACTAAAGAACCTGAATTAACAGCTCAACGGAATACTGTTGCAGAATTTTATGAAGCCATCTTCCAGGATCTTGAGTTTGCAAAAGAACATTTACCTGTAAGCTGGGGTGCAGAGTACAGCAGGGCTACCAAAAAATCGGCTTATGGTCTTTTGGCAAGAGCTGCTTTATCAAGAGCATATTACTCAACTGGTGCTGAAGCGCAAACTTATTTTACAAAGGCAAGAGATGTTGCAAAAGAAGCCATTGACAAACGTGTGGATCTGAAAGTTGCACTGAATCCTTCTTATACTGCTCTTTGGCTGCCTGCAAATAATAAAAATATAGGTAAGGATAATGG
>JAACZX010000097.1 GCA_009996555.1 Chitinophagaceae bacterium
TATCTTCGATCCAGTCAGGGAAATCGGGAGCAAATAAACGGAACTCACCATTCTTGCCATCAAGGTTCAGCAGCACGCCTTTAATGGGTTCTTCGCCGGTAATAAAACATTCTATTGCTGCTCCATCACGAAACATATTTGCTTCGGGTGGAAACGGAATTTTGAATGTGATCTCAGGATAATCGGCATAGCCGAAATTTTTTCGTGTAACAACAATCGGGTGCAAAGCAAGTCCTTCGGCTTTCAGTTGCTTGAGCGAATGTGTTTGATCGAGTTTATAACGATTGGCCTGTTCTTTTTCTTCGAGGTCAATACACTGCAGTAAACGTTGAATGTGCGGATGCATGCCGCAAGTTAATACGGATTTTTGGAAGGATCGTTCTTTGTATTCAGGTCAGGTTTTTGGTTTTCATTTTTATACCGCCATTTCTCTGTAGCTTTTTTAAACTCCTGAAATGATACAACGTCTTTGAACAGGTGTTCACTTGCAAGTTCTTCCAGTTCCTTGAATTGCTCTTTGTTTAAATGGTCTGTTATATCTCTCGGCTTCATAGTGCTGTTATTAACGTTTTGTTTTTGATTAGAAATGCTTGCTGCTTTCTGCATAATTACTCGCCTGATGAAATATGCAAATAGCAAAAATAGAAATTGTTCAATCTTTAAATAAACAATCCCCATTCAGCTTCAAACTCATCCTTTTCAAAGGTACTTACCCAATGTTTGAATAATTCACGGAACTTATCAATCTCTTCACGTATTACTCTGCGGTATGCTTCACTCATCAAACCATCTTCTAAAAAACCGTTGGTGGAAATTTTAATGAACTGTGCATTCTTGCGAATGATGGCTGCATTTTCCATTCTTATTGTATACAAACCAACTTCCGAGCTTTTAATTTTAACGGCTACTTCATACGCATCCCCAATGATTGTTCCTTTTAAATAATCCATGTGTTCTTTATCGTACAAGCCTTCTTCATCTGTATCGGGCATTGATTCAACTGCAGCACGCAGTACCGTCATTACTTCGTTCCATTGTGCATACATGGCCTTACATGCTTCTGTTGTGGGTTTCGGCTTCCAGCTTTCACCTTCTTCTTCCTCATTAAACTCATCATCTTTATCCCAAGGTGGTAGTTCGTGAAAATCGTCATTACGCATTGGTATCTGTTTTTATAAAATTATTTTTCTGCCGGCCATTTTTCAAAATCAGTAAACCAGCTGCTGTTCCAGTATTGGTAACGTGGGATAACAGTTGTTTTTAATCTGCGTAAAAAATCGGTATAGTTTTTTTGCTGGGGCTGGCTCCATAAACTTTCACTCACAGCAGTCATACGTGGAAAAACCATATAATCAACTTTAGTACTCCATTCCATATATTCGGTCCATACGTTGGCTTGTCCGCCAAGTATTTTATGCGCCAATCCTTTTTGTTTGATGGATGCAGGAACAGGATCGTAATTGTAAACGGCTTCCAACGGATTGTAGCCATGAATCGCCAGGCTGTCTTTGGGATCTTTACTTTGGTAATGATCGAAATAGTAAGGTTTGCCCGGCGTCATGATCACATTGAAACCTTTGTTGGCAGCTTCAATAGCTTTTGCATCGTTGGCCCAGTTCATCACAATGGTTGATGTATCAAGTTTGCCTTCCATGATCTCGTGCCAGCCGATCACTTTTTTATTTTTCTCTTTCAGGTACTTACTCACCTGTTCAATAAAATAAGTTTGCAGTGCCACTTCATCTTTCAGTTTATTTTGTTTGATGAACTGCTGTGTAGCTGCACTTTGTTTCCACCACATCTTACTGCATTCATCGCCGCCAACATGAATGTAAGGTGATGGAAACAGATCAGCTATTTCATGAAATACCTTACGCAGAAATTCAAAGGTCGCAGGCGTTGGTGCCAATACATTGTTTACACGGTTGTACATGCCCCATGTGGCTGCAACGCCCCATTTGTTGGTTGGATCTGTACTTAATTCGGGATAAGCAGTAATCGTTGCACGGCTATGTCCGGGAATATCAACTTCAGGAATGATGGTAATGCCTCTTACCTGTGCATAGGCAATGATCTCTTTTACTTCGGCTCTTGTATAATAACCACCGTAACGTTTGAGTTCATAACGGGCAGGAGCATCTTTAAAATGACCGATCAATGTTGAATCTCTCCACGAACCAACACTGTTGAGTTTAGGGTAGGAGAGCATTTCAATCCGCCAGCCCTGATCATCGGTTAAATGCCAATGGAAGGTATTGAACTTGTGAAACGTTAAATAGTCGATATATTTTTTGATATACGAAACCGGAAAGAAATGTCGAACCACATCGAGGTGCATGCCACGATAGGCAAAACGTGGATAATCGGTAATGCGGCAGGCCGCTACTTCAATACTGTTGCTATGTTGCAAGGGAAGTAACTGCAATAAAGTTTGTATACCGTTTACAAGACCTCTTACACTTTTTGCTTTGATTGTGATCTGCTGGTTCTGTACTTCCAGTATATACATTTCGTCTTTTGTAACAGCTGATGTATTAAACTGTAAGGATATACTTGCTTTTGTTTTTACAGCCTTGCTGTTTTGTGCGGTTGTTTGCAAACCGCATTGCTGCTGCAGCTGTTGTTGCAGGTAAGCGGCCTGTTGTGTAAAGATATCATCAAAGACGATCACAGCATTTGCTGCAAGCTTCACAGGTTGCCCGTTCAGCTGTTCTGTTTTAACGGGAACAGGAACAATGCTTTTAGCGTTTTGGGCTTTTGTTGTAAGCCCTGTTATAATGCACAGTAAAAAAATCAATTGTTTTTGCATGCGGTAAAGATAACAACTGCTTCCTGCGAGATGAAAAACGTAACCGGGCTTTTCTGTCCGGTTACCTGTTTTAACAGTTCACTCATCATATTTTTGAAGAAACAGTAAACGGTTCGATTATTTTTAGTAAAACTTATCAGTATGAAATACACTTTGCTTGCTGTGACCTTACTCTTTTTTCAAAACCTGTTTGCACAACAAACGGTGCAGGTATTTGAGCCGGACATTATCTCCAGTGGCGGACAGTTTGGCTTAACCATTTCTCCCGATAGTAAAACAGCCTTCTGGGTTTATTCCAACGGTGCAAGAGATACGTTGCAGATCATGCAATCGGTAAAGCGTAACGGCAAATGGCAGAAGCCTGTTACAGCTGTTTTCTCTACACGTACTGCAGCGTGGAAAGATATTGACCCCATGTTTACGCCTGATGGGAAAACAGTGTTGTTTCAATCGAACAGGGCTGTGCCCGGCAAACCCGACAGGAAAGGTTTTGATATCTGGGCTTCGCATTTAACAAAAGATGGATGGAGTGAGGCTGTGCATTTAGGGAATGTAATAAACAGCGATTCTTCAGAATCATATGCATCAGCAACACGGAAAGGCGATGTGTATTTTATGAAGAGCAATGAAGATGGGAAAGGTTTATCGGATATTTATGTTTCCAGATTTGTAAAAGGAAGCTATCAAACACCCATCAACATTGGTGCGCCGGTTAATACCACAGCAAGAGAATCGAATCCGTTTATTTCAGCAAAAGGCGATTACATCATTTATTTTTCCAGCGATCCGAAAGGATTGGGTGAAGTGGACCTCTACATCAGCTTTTATAAAAATGGCAAATGGAGCGAACCAAAAAATTTAGATGCGCCCATCAATTCTGCTGATGCAGAGTTTTGTCCCTTTGTACATGAAAAAGAAAAGCGCTTGTACTTCAGCCGGCAAAAGAAAATACCCGGCAGTAGCCGCATGGTAGAACAGCTGGTTTGGATTCCGTTTGATGTAAATAGTTACCGCAATTGATTGTCGCAATCGGCCTTTTGTTTGTCGCATCAACACCTTTTAATCATAGATTATTGCATGTAAGTTTGTTGTGTTAAACAATAAAACGATATCATCATGCAAAAGATCACACCTTTTTTATGGTTCGATAATAATGCTGAAGAAGCCATGAATTTTTATTTGTCTGTATTTAAAAATTCAAAGAAGATGTCTGTAATACCCGGGCCCGGCGGGAAAGTAATGGGTGTTGTATTTGAAATTGAAGGAACAGAATTTAAAGGCCTTAATGGCGGACCAATGTTCAAATTCAACGAATCGGTTTCGTTTTTTGTAAATGCAAATACGCAGGAAGAGATCGATTATTATTGGGAGCGTTTAACAGCCAATGGCGGACAGGAAAGTATGTGCGGATGGCTCAAGGATCAATTTGGTTTGAGTTGGCAGATTGTGCCACCGGTATTGGGTGAATTACTCAGTCATCCCGATCGGGAAAAAGCTGGCCGTGTAATGCAGGCGATGTTGCAGATGAAAAAGATTGTGATTGCCGATTTGCAAAATGCTGCTCAGTAATTTTTTTGTAGCTTACCATTTCATCTTAACCCATTCATCATGCCTGCAACAACCAACTGGCCAGAAGCCATCAAACCTTTGCTCAAAAAATACAAAGGCAAACAACATCCGCTGGAATATAAAAATACTTATCAGTTAATGGTGATGGTTGTGCTTTCGGCACAGGATAGCGATCGTAATATCAACAGCCTGGCACCAAAATTATTTGAAGCTTATCCCAATATGCAGTCGTTGGCAAAAGCAACAGAAGAAACGCTGTTCCCTTTCATCAGCAAAGTGCGCAACTTCGGTAATAAAGCAAAATGGTTAACAGGCATTGCACAGCAGATCAAAAAAGATGCAGCTATACCACTTACGTTGGATGAGTTAGTGGCATTGCCCGGCATTGGTCGTAAATCGGCTTGTGTAATCTTACGTGAAAGCGGAAAGCCTGCAGAGGGTGTGATTGTTGATCTGCATGTGGTGCGTGTTGCCCCACGGTTGGGTATTGCAACAGGTACTGATCCTAAGAAAATTGAAAAGCAGATCATGGAGGCGTTGCCGCAAAAAGATTGGGACGCAGGTATGGCCATGTCGTTTTTAGGAAGGGAAATCTGCAGACCAAAGCCAAGCTGCGACAAGTGTTTAATGAATACGGTTTGTGCGTATTATAAAGCAAACAGCTAAACCCGATTTGTATATTTTAAGCGATGGTTGTAATATTGAACTGTGGCATACGAATCGGCTGCACAGAAAACCATCCTTGTAATGGAAAACCAAAAACCAACTTCAAATCGCCGTAAATTTTTAACCAACGCTGCAAAAATAGCAGGTGTTGGTGCGGCAGGATTTATTTACATCAAAGGCTGCGATAGCGAACCTTCTGAAGTGGAGCCGGGGCCTGGTAATACCCACGCATTTCTTACCAATCCATATTTACTTACACTTGAACCTGAGAAGGTATATGTTCGTTGGATCAGCAATTTAAAATCGTACAGCTGGGTAGAGTTTGGCGAATCGGAAAATCTTGTGCATAAAACGCATGCTGTAACCAACGGACTTGTAAATGCCAATACACGCATACATGAAATTGAATTAAGTGATCTGAAACCAGGAACAACTTATTACTACCGGGCAGCATCAAAACAGATCATTCAATTTCAGCCGTACAATGTTGTTTACGGCGAAACAATCTACAGTAAAGTGTTTCAGTTCAAAACAATGGATGAACAGGCTAAGGAAGTAAGCTGGCTCATCTTAAACGATATTCATGATGTTCGGGAATCTTATGAACATTTGATCGGGCTGAATAAAAACGAACCGTATGATCATGTTTTTTTGAATGGTGATATGTACGATGATCTGGAGAATGAAATGCAGGTGATTGACTTGATGCTTAAACCCTGTGCAGAAATTTTTGCTGCTCAAAAGCCCATGATCTTTGTTCGGGGTAATCATGATATACGTGGACAGTATGCCAGAGAAATGCTCAGTTATTTTTCGTTTCCAAAGGGACCTTATTTTACTTACCAACACGGACCGGTTTTTGTTATTGTACTCGATACCGGAGAAGATAAAGAAGATGCCGCAGCTGTTTATGCAGGTCTTGTAGATAGCGAAGGGTTCAGAAAAAAACAGGCAATGTGGCTTGAAACGGTATTTCAATCGGATGCATATAAAAAAGCACCGTTTAAAGTAGTGAAGATGCACATTCCCACACATTATACAACCGGTAGTATAGGCGAACTGCATTGCCGTGAATTGTTTACGCCATTGTTTAATCAGTATAAAGTTGATCTTGTTATTTCAGGACATACCCACGTGTATGGTGTACATCCTCCTGTAAAAGGCAAACATAATTACCCGATCATTATAGGAGGAGGGCCTGCGCCGGGTACAAGAACGTTAATGAAGATAAAAGCAAACAGCCAGCAGCTGCATGTGCAAATGTTGGATGATGCCGGAAAAGAAGTGGGCAGCTATACTGTTACTTAATCATAATCTGATCGCTTTTCATGAAACACTTACTTCTTCTTCATGGCGCTGTTGGCGCAAAAGAGCAACTGCAACCGTTGGCTGATCTGTTGAAAGATGAATACAGCATTCACCTGTTTAATTTCAATGGACATGGAGGTAAGCCATTTGCTGCTGATGAATTTTCGATCAGCAGTTTTGCAAATGAACTACATGCGTTTGTAGTGGAAAAGCAAATTGAACATGCTTGTGTATTTGGTTACAGCATGGGTGGTTATGTTGCCTTGTTCCTTGCAAAAAAATATCCTTCACTGTTTAGCAAAGCAGTTACACTGGCAACAAAATTTCACTGGAATGAAAATATTGCTGCAAAAGAAGCAGCTATGCTTAACCCGGAAGTTATTCTTGAAAAACTGCCTGCATTTGCAGCGCAGTTGAAAGATCGTCATCAACCCAACGATTGGCAACAGGTACTTGTAAAAACAAAAGAGATGTTGCTGCAGATGGGAAAGGAAAATCCATTACAGTTGCATGATTATGCTGCCATCACAACTCCTGTTTGCTTATTACTTGGCGATAACGATAAAATGGTAACAAAAGAAGAAACAACAGCTGTGCAGCAACGATTACCAAATGCAGAATTTCAGTTACTGCAAAACACGGCACACCCCATTGAGAAAACAGATCTGCAACAGCTGGCATCTGTCATCAGGAATTTTTGCAATTGATTTTATTAATTTCATCACATGATCAGATTAGCAACAGCGAAAGATTATCCTGCGTTGATTGATGTGTGGGAGCAAGCGGTAAGAGCAACACATCATTTTTTACCGGAAGATTACCTGCAGGAAATAAAGCGTTTGCTGCCGGGTATTTTTCCTGCTGTTCCTGTTTACGTGTATGAAAATGACGAAAAGGAATTACTTGCTTTTACAGGTGTTGCCAATGAAACAATTGAAATGTTGTTTCTTCACCCAACAGCAATGGGTAAAGGCATCGGCAGAATGATGTTGCAATATTCCATTGAAATACTCGGCGGAAAAAAGCTTGAGGTGAATGAACAGAATGAACAGGCTGTTGCTTTTTATCAGCACATGGGCTTTCATATTACAGGCCGCAAAGAACTGGATGGGTTAAACAGGCCATTTCCATTGCTGATCATGGAGTATCGTTCATGATCCATACTTCTCTTCTGCAATCATCAGTTTTGCCGTATAGGAATCTTGCTTTAGTTTAGCAGCCAGCTAAAAAGAATGAACTCATCAACCGATATACGAACAGTACAGGTTACACGCTATGTTACTCCTTTGCGTGAAGGAGGATCATTGCCCGCTATTGCCGAAGCTGATGATGGCTTTTTATATGTGTTGAAGTTTCGTGGAGCAGGACAGGGACGCAAAGCTCTTGTGGCTGATTTTATTGGTGCTGAAGTTGCACGTGCAATAGGATTAAAAGTTCCTGAACTGGTGTTTGCGGAACTGGATGAAGCTTTTGGCCGCACCGAACCTGATGAAGAAATACAAGACCTGCTGAAAGCAAGCCGTGGATTGAACCTGGGTGTGCATTATTTATCCGGCGCTATCACCTATGATCCGGCAGTAAACAAAGCAGCTTCATTACTGGCATCAAAAATTGTATGGCTTGATGCGTTGTTGATGAATGTTGATCGTACAGCACGCAACACCAATATGCTCATGTGGCGGAATGAACTGTGGCTCATTGATCATGGC
>JAACZX010000494.1 GCA_009996555.1 Chitinophagaceae bacterium
TTTATCGAAAATAAATTTGTGTTCGGCAAGAAGATAACCCATCAGGTCACGGTTCATTTCATTATCATCCACAATGAGTATTCTTTTTTGTACAAGCTTTTCGTTATTAATGATCAGTTCTGTTTCATTTTCCTGTTCAACATCAGCAGCAATGGTAAATGGCAGTACTAAATTAAATTGAGTACCTGCACCCGGAGTGGAGAATACTTCAATTTCACCTCCCTGCATTTCCACCAATTGTTTTACTATCGGCAAACCAAGTCCTGTTCCGTAATACTTTTTTGATGTTTTACTTTCTATCTGGTAAAAACGTTCAAACACGTATGGCAATTTTTCTTTGTCAATACCAATACCGGTGTCCTGCACCATAAACTGTATCCATGCTTTATCACCTGTTTGTTTCAGCATTTTTGTACTTACAGAAACCGATCCCTGCTCAGTGAATTTGATAGAATTTCCTGCAAGGTTTACCAGTATCTGCATCAGCTTCTTAGCATCGCCCAGCACAAAATCCGGCAACTGCTCATCAACCTGTACATGCAATAAAATATTTTTAGCTTCTGCCCTGTTTTGCAGAACAGTATTGAGGTTATGAACCACTTGTTTTACATCAAATGCATCATTTGAGAACTGAAAATGCCCTGACTCAAGTTTGGAATAATCAAGTACATCATTGATCACTTCCATCAGCAGGTTGCCGGATATTTTCATTGACTGTATCCATTGCGTAGTTTCTGCCGCATGTTCTTTTTTTAACAGCAGGTTGGTATAACCAATAATGGAATTAAGTGGTGTTCGCAACTCATGTGTTACATTGGAAATGAACTGATCTTTCACAAGCTGTGCCTGTTTCTCTTTTTGAATAGCCACAGAAAGTGTTTCGTTAAGTCTGTTTGTTTCAATGATCTTGTACAGTACAAACAAAGCAATAAGTGACATAAAAATGAGTGATACAATATTCCAGCGTTTATCCAGTGTAAGCATTTCGGACTTTTGCGAAGTAATGGTTTTATTCAGCTGTTCAATTTTTGTGCCCAATGCATTTACGAGTTCTCTTTCGCCACGCATAATTTCTTTGAATGATGCAGCATACACAAAACCTCCTGTCATCTTCACAGCACTGTCTTTACCCACCTCTTCATATACCTGCTGTATTTCTTTATTGAATTGAATTCGGTTTGTTGTTTTGTGTACAAATACATTCACCAGGTATTTAGGTATATAGCCGCTATAAGTGTTCCGCACTTCGCCCAGATTTCCTTCGATGGCTGCATTGTTTTTTGAGAATGCATCTTTTTTTGCAGCATCACCTGATTGAAGATAGTCTTCAAGTATCTGTTCGTTTTGAGAAACGAGGAACATTGTCTTTTCAACAACCTGTAAGTATTGCTGATGCTTGATGACAGAATCAGTTTGCGCCGTATGATCCTTTACTGATTGTAACACATTATTCTCAATCAGGTAGTTTGCTCCTATACCGGCAAGCAGGATCAAACCAACAAATATAAATGTGAGAATATGCTTAAAACGGGGATTAGACTTCAGCTGAGGAAGTAATGGTTTCATAGTGACTGGATTTTGAGGAATAACAGAATGAAAAATTACTTCTATTCCCGGTTAAATCCAATGGGCACTGGTATGTTTTTTCCCTATACCAGACTGCGTAAAACTACGACTGCAGCCTGTTACCGTATCATTCGCCAGCACCAACGTTGCAGCTTTCCTTCAAAATCAAATGGAGTAGTTGGCTTTGTAATGTCTTTAATAACAGAAGCCTGTATTTCGCTTTCATGCAACTCAAACTTTCGTGCATTATTACTGAAATATAAAATGCCGCCGGGTTTCATTGCCTTTAATGTAAGATTGATCAGTTCCACATGATCCTGCTGAATATCGAGAAAATCTTTCATCTTCTTACTATTGCTGAAGGTGGGAGGATCCATCACCACCAGGTCAAATGTATTTGCAGGTAACGTGTGCAGGTATTGTTTCACATCTGCCACAACAAATTTGTATTTCGTATCATCTGTGAAAGAATTTGTTTCAAAATTCTTCTTCGCCCAATCGATATAAGTATTCGACAAATCAACAGTAACCACTTCTTCTGCACCACCTGCCGCTGCATACACACTAAACGATCCTGTGTAAGCAAACAGGTTCAACACTTTTTTATTCATTGACTCTTCCTGCACCATTTTGCGTGTGGTGCGGTGGTCGAGAAATAAACCTGTATCCAGATAATCAGAAAGGTTCACTAAGAATTTTAATCCATTTTCCTGCACTTCAAAAAACTCTTTTTCCTCTGCTGTTTTCTGGTATTGCGATTGACGGTTACTTTTTCTTCTGCGCTCTTTTGTGTAAATCAATTCTTCGTCCATCTGTAATACAGCTGCAATAACATCAACTGTTCCCTCTAACCAATCGAGATGTTCATCTTCAGTAAGATTGTGTTTGGCTTTGTATTCACTCACACAAACCTTTGTATCATACACATCAATACTCACAGGAAATTCCGGCAGATCTTTATCGTATAAGCGATAGCAACTAATGCCCATTCTTTTAGCCTGCTTACTGCGGTGTTTGTGCACTTTGGCAAGCCTGTTCTGAAACATTTGTAATTTATCGGAAAGCATAAGAAAAGTTCTGAGTTGTAAGTTCTAAGTTAGAGTCTAAACAAGGTTTACATATTCATAATGCCAGCAGGCTGCAACCACGAATATCGCTGTTATCCATGCGGCCTAATACACGAAAGCTTCCATCTTCAAATACTTCGCCCACATCATCAGTAGCAATAAAACCGGCTGAATAAACATTTGCAAGATCAATGATGTTAATAGCTCCCTTACCTGTTGTGCTGATGCGTAACGGATCATCTTCATCCCTTACCAATACTTTCATCCACGGTGGACAATGAAAAATACCATCTTCTTTTGAATAAGCCTGGCTGAGTAATTCCGTCATCCCATATTCTGAATGAATGGCCCTGGTTGAAAAACTTTTTTTCAGTTGATGGTGCACCTGTTCTCTTGTCATCTCTTCTCTTCTTCCTTTCATTCCACCCGTTTCCATAATGATAGTGCTTTTTAACGGCAGCTGGTATTGCTCAGCAAAATCAAGCAAACCGAATGTTACACCAATAAGAATGGTTTTTTGCTGCTGCTGCTCCAGCAGTTGCAGCTTTTCATGCAATTGCTGAAAATTATTGAGATAAAAACCGTTGTGTTCATGGCCGCTTTGCTCCATCAGCTTTTGCACCATATACACCAGCGATGAATGACTACGCTCAAGATAAGAAGGCAACAAGCCCAGGAAACAAAACTCTTCCGGCCTTCCATACTCACGGAGGAACCCATGCGTAAAAGCATTTTCATATAAAGAAAGGCTTTTTACGTAATGCTTGCTTTGAATGGTTTGAGAAGTTCCGCTGCTTTCAAACAACTGTTCAGGTTCAAATACAGAGCTCACCACCTGGTGTGTTTTAAAAAAACTGATAGGCAAAAAAGGAACAGAATTGATGGAACTGGTCTTTTCAATATCTCTACCCAAAGCATCGCAAAACGACCGGTAAACCTTATTCTGGCTATACTGAAACTGAAATTCCTGCAAGGCCACTTCGTTAAAAGAGGCATCATTCAGCTCAAAAAGATTGTTAACAAAAGAAGGAATCAATTTTTTAGTGGGTTATTAATGCTTAAATTTGAAATAAGAACATTTACCGATGAAGGCAAAACTATTATTTCTTTTTGTAACAGCTGCTTTACTGGCCGGTTGTAAAAAATCAAAATATACAACCGAACCACAGGTTGAGATCAAGTCTGTAAAAACCGGCAATATCACCATTGCAGGAAACCAGGGAAAAATTCTTGAGTTTGACCTGACTGTAACCGATAAAGAAGGCGATCTGCAGGATACTATTTATATTGATAAACTGGATGCTGCCACTCCGCCCTGCAGTACACCCAATGAGTTGATTGGCCTTGAGTATAAAATTCCTGATCATCCATCGGAAGCAAATCAAAAGATTACCATTAAAGTGCGTTTTGCAAGTATTACTGCCTTAAACTATGCTACCCTGCCAGGTAATAACTGCCCCGGCTCACCACATATTTCACGGTTCAGCTTTGTGGTAAAAGACAAGGATGGGAACAGAAGTGAAAAAGTTACTTCAGACGCTATCACCCTCGATTTTTAGTAAAAAAGAATGAAAAGCGTACTTCGCTTTTTGCTGTTTGAGCATTTGATCATTGCTATTTGTGCAGCAGCATTATGTGTACAAACAAAACTGTTTTATTCTCTTTTTGAGTATCCGCTCACGCTGATCGGGTTTGTATTTTTTGCCACACTGCTCAGTTACAATCTTCATTTCAGCTTTGCAGCCAAAATAAGTGCATCATCGGAACAGCTGCAATGGTTTCGTGAAAACAGAACATTGGCCCGCTGGTTAAATTTTGCTACTTTCCTTGTTACATGCTGGTACTTGTGGCAAGTACGTTCCATCAGCAACCACATTATTGCCGCCTTATTGTTTAACGCTGCTTACACAGCACCGCTGCTACTGAAGAGTCCCATCAAGCTACCCTCTTTCCTCACTTTCATCAAAAGTTATTTTATAGGTTTTGTGTGGGCTTATGCCACCGTGGTTTTACCGCTGGCGTTTTTTAATGTAGCATTCAATATAAACGAAATTTTCCTGTTCATTAGCCGGTTACTGCTGGTAGCCCTTGCTACCATGATCTTTGATTACAGAGATAAGCTGCGTGATTTTGAATCGGGTGTTCATACCCCGGCAAATGTGATGAATGAACGACAGTTCTTTTATTTCTTTTTACTGAATGTAGTGGCCTATTCATTCTCCGTAGTTTTCCTGGCAGTACGATTTAACAGCCTTTGGCATTTGGTGCAATTGCTGCCGGGGCTCATCTCCATCTATCTATTGTTGAGATCAAAAAAAGAAACCAGCGACTATTTTTACCTCGTTTGGGTTGATGGGCTGTTGCTGTTATCATCTATCTTCAGCCTGTTTTTACTCCTTTAATTTTACAAAATGACTGTTTGAAATTTTCAGGCCGGCAAACCTGTTGAAACTGGGTAAACCGTACATTTGCTGAAAGCACTAAATCAATGGCAAAAGCAAAAGCAGCAAAGAAGAAATCAATTCTTACCAGTTCCTCTCTTGAGTTTTTGAAAAACTATCACAATACACATTCGCCTGTTGGATTTGAGATCGCCGGTCAGAAAGTGTGGCTCGAATACCTGAAGCCTTATATTGATACGCATTTTGTTGATCCATACGGAACAGCGGTTGGTGTCATCAATCCCGATCACCCATTTAAAGTAGTGATTGAAGCACATGCTGATGAGATCAGCTGGTTTGTAAATTATATTTCGCCTGAAGGATTGATCTATCTGAAACGTAATGGCGGTGTAGATCACCAGATAGCTCCTGCAAAGCGTGTATTAATTCATGGCAAGAAGGGAATTGTGAAAGCTGTTTTTGGCTGGCCTGCAATTCACACCCGTTTGGGTGGTGCTGATACAAAAGAACCACAACCACGTGTTGACAACCTGTGGCTTGATTGTGGTGCACGCAATAAAAAAGAAGTGGATGAATTAGGCATTAAGGTTGGCTGCGTGGTAACGTATGAAGAGGGATTTGATGAACTGGCGCATGATTATTACATCGCAAGAGCTTTTGATAACCGTGTGGGTGGTTTTATGATTGCCGAAGTAGCACGCCTGTTAAAAGAGAATAAAAAGAAATTACCCTTTGGTTTATATGTGGTGAATGCTGTACAGGAAGAAATTGGTTTACGTGGTGCTGAAATGATTGCCCGCCGTATTAAACCGGATGTAGCAATTATTACTGATGTTACACACGACACAACTACGCCTATGATCAGCAAAATTGTGGAAGGAGAAATTGCATGTGGCAAAGGACCTTCTTTGGCTACAGCTCCTGCAATACATAACAAGCTGCTTGATTTTGTAACAGACGTGGCAGACAAAAAGAAGATACCTGTTCAATGGCGTTCATTAAGCCGCAGCACCGGCACAGATACTGATTCATTTGCTTATGCCAATGATGGTTGCCCTTCAGTACTCATCAGTATTCCGTTGCGTTACATGCACACTACTGTTGAAATGCTGCACAAGAGCGATATTGAAAATACCATTTTGCTCATATATGAATCACTGCTTGCATTAACACCTAAAATCAATCTCCGTTACTTATGATGCAGTTATTATACCTTGATCCGGGAAGTGGCAGTTACCTGATACAGGTAATAATTGCTGCTGTGTTGGGTGTGATCTTTTATTTTAAAAGCGGTTGGAACTGGATCAAAAGCTTTTTTGTAAAAACACCACCCAAAACGGAAGAGGAAAAAAATGAATCAACCGATTAATCAACATCCTGCTTCTTTTCGTGACCCTTCCGGCTTTGTGTATGAACACGAAGGAAAGGTTTACCGTTTTGTTTCTACTTTGTATAAAGAACATTACGATAAATTTCAGCAAAGCGGCCTGGCAGATGAATTACGTAAGAAACAACTACTGCTTCCGTTTACGGAAGTTGCCGACAATCATACAGGTAAAACTGATTGGTATAAAACATTAGAGCCGCAGCAATTACAGTTTATTTCCTACGCCTGGGAATGGAGTTTTGAACAATTGAAAGATGCTGCACTTGCTACGCTTAGTCTTTGCAATTATGCTCTACAAAAGGGAATGATTCTGAAAGATGCAACACCTTCTAATATTCAGCTGGTTGATGGCAAATGCAAATTAATCGATACACTATCGTTCGAAACTTATACAGAAGGCCAACCTTGGATTGCTTACAGGCAATTTTGTGAATGCTTTTTAAATCCACTGTTGGTTACGCATTATACTGGTGTTGACATTCACCGGCTGGAGCTCGCCTATCCTGATGGTATGCCTGCCGCAGTAGCTTCAACGCTATTGCCATTCAAAACAAAGTTGAAGCCGATTATTTATCTGCATGTACACTTACAGGCAAAAATTTCAGGCAAACAACGTAGTGCGCAAAAACAAACCTCCCGAAAAATTTCGAAGAAAAATATTGAGCAGATACTTGAAAGTCTTCGCAGCTGTATAGTAAGCCTTTCCCTGCCGGAACAAAAAACAACCTGGAACAACTATTATACTGAAACAATTCTCAGTAACGAATACTTGTCTGAGAAAAAAGCACTTGTCAGTAGTTTATTACAGGAGTTGAATTACACATCAGTATTGGACCTTGGCGCAAATGAAGGTGAGTTTTCTTTGCTGTGCAAACCCGATGCAAAAGTGATTGCTACTGATTTTGACAGTTCCTGTATCAATAATTTATATAAGAAGATCAGGCAGGAAAAACGCACAAATATTTCACCATTGGTGATCGACCTTACTTATCCATCTCCCTCAATGGGCTGGATGAACGAAGAGCGCAAAGCATTTTTCAGCCGCACCAAAGTTGATGTTTGCTTGGCGCTGGCACTCATTCACCACCTGGCTATTGCAAAAAATATTTCGTTTGAACAATTAGCTGCTTTTTTTGCATCTGTTTGTAATACGCTCATTATTGAATTTGTGCCGAAAGATGATCCGAAGGTGAAAGAACTATTGACCTGGAGGGAGGATATTTTTGAGGGGTATAATGTAGAAGAATTTGAGAAAGTATTCCAAGAAAAATTTTCGCTTTTAAACAAGATAGAGTCGGTTTATACGAAACGGATATTGTTTGTTTATCAAAAAAAGTAATTTACCTATGCCTGGAATAAAAGAAAAGACAATCACTGTTTTCAGCAAATACCCTTTCTTTCTTTTTTTATTGCCAGTATTTTTTATCTATAGCGGATATAATGAACTATTTGGATTTCTTTCTTTTCAATTTGTATTTCTGAATTTTATTATCATCATATTTTCAACAGTTCTTGTTTACTTCCTGTCATTAGCCTATTTAAAAGATAAACGGAAAGCTGCGACCTTCGCCTTCTTTATTATTCTCATTGGCCTAACCTTTGGCTATATAATTGACACTATCAAAAT
>JAACZX010000098.1 GCA_009996555.1 Chitinophagaceae bacterium
ATGGCGAGTCAATGCATACCATCAGCAACAGTGCAACCAATCTTCCATCAAACTATGATGGTAACGGTAACAGGATGCATTTATGGTACCTGATGCAGTATAGTGGCAGAATTGGAGGATTGATACAAAGCCTTGAGTATGGAAATGATGGTCAAAGAAGATTGATGCCAAGCCTTTCTTTAATTGAATATTTTGATGAAACAAAAGATGGCCGTTTCCTTGGTACATTCCAGGATGTTTGGCTGGCAAATGTGGCTTACACCTGGACCAGCGCAGATGCAACCCGCTATAAAAAAGATGCATCTGTTGTTGGTAAGCAGGTAAAAGTTGGCGATACAATTATGATGCTGAGCAAACAGGCAATAGCCAGTCATGCAACAAAGCCCTACATTATTTTTGATTTAGACACAATGTATTTACGTAGCACAACAAGAGCTATTTACGGAGTGAATAACTTTTTCCCGGTAAAGAAATTTGCATATCCTAATCGTACTGCTGCAAATGCACAACCCGGCTTTAATGATATTTTCGCCATCCGTTTTGCGGAAATGTATATGATTGCAGCTGAAGCAGAATTCCAGTTAGGTAATGCAAATGCTGCTGCGGGTTATATTAATGTATTGCGTACAAGAGCTGCAATAAAAGCACCGGTAGATCAAACGAATGCTATGCAGGTGACAGCTGCAGACATCAGTCTTGATTTTATCCTTGAAGAACGAGCAAGAGAATTTGCTGGTGAACACCTGCGTTGGTTTGATGTGAAACGGATCAAGAACAACAATAATTTCGCAACGTTTATTAAGGTAAGAAACCCAGATATTAATGCTGTTCAGGATTACCACAGGTTAAGACCGGTGCCACAGGAAGAGTTGGATGCCTTGTTGAACAAAGCAGAATTCGGGCAAAACCCCGGATACAATTAACAAGAGGAACATTGTGAAAATTTAACATAAGGTGAACATACGGCAAACCACAAAGAGGGAATTAAAAGGACTCCTTCTTTGTGGTTTTCGCTTAAATACTTTTATATCGATTAGTATGAAAACAGCAAACGTCAGACTACTTCTTCTTTGTTTGGTAAATGTTTTATTGGCTGCAACTGCAACGGCTCAGCGTTTTTATGATGTTACCAAATACGGTGCAAAGAACGATAGCAGCAAAATTGCCACGAAGCCTATTGCTGCAGCTATTGCTGCTGCATCAAAAGCAGGAGGTGGCACGGTTTATTTTCCTGCCGGAAAATATTTAACCGGGCCGATTCATTTGAAAAGTAACATCACCATTCTCATTGATGCAGGAGCAGAATTGCATTTCTCAGATAATTTCGATGACTACTTACCAATGGTGCAAAGCCGTTACGAAGGCGTGGATGTGATGAGTTTTTCGCCATTGTTCTATGCATACAAAGCAGAGAATATAGCCATCACAGGAAGAGGAACGATCAATGGTCATGGAAAGAAGTGGTGGGAATATGCACTGACGTTTTATAAAAATCAAACCGAACGGAATAAATACCAGTTGTTGTTCGACAGTTTGAATAAAGATATTCTGTTGCCCGATGATCCAACCCAAATGAAGCGTGGATTTCTTCGTCCGCCATTTATTCAGCCATTGTATTGTAAGAATGTGTTGATTGAAGGCATCACGATTATCAATTCTCCTTTCTGGACAGTAACACCGGAGTTCTGCGAAAACGTAACGATCACAGGCCTCACCATTGAAAATCCTAAATCGCCCAATACAGATGGTATCAATCCCTCGAGCTGCAGGTATGTGCATATTTCCGATTGTCATATCAGTGTGGGTGATGATTGTATTACCATCAAATCAGGAAAAGATATTCCGGGCAGAACAAAAGCAACACCTGCAGAAAATTATACCATTACCAACTGTACAATGTTAAGCGGACATGGCGGTGTAGTGATTGGCAGTGAAATGAGCGGCGATGTAAAGAAGATCACCATCAGCAATTGCATATTCGATGGAACCGATCGTGGTATCCGGATTAAGACCACAAGAGGAAGAGGTGGTGTGGTAGAAGATATTCGTGTTGATAATATTGTGATGAAGAATATCAAGGCACAGGCAATTGTATTGGATATGGAATATTCAAGAACACAACCGGAGCCGGTGAGTGAACGCACACCGAAGTTCCGCAATATCCGTTTGAGCAATATCACAGCTTATACGAAGCAGGCGATGTACATTAACGGGCTTGATGAAATGCCTGTGAGTGAGATCAGTTTAAATGATTGCGTGTTTGAAGCTGAAACAGGCATCACCATCCGCAACGGAAAAGATATTGAACTGCACAATGTAAGGGTGAATACAAAAACAGGTGCATCGTTGACAGCAGAGAAAACAGAACGGTTAACGGTGAATGGATTTGTAACTGCAAAACCAATTGAAACAACTCCGGTGATCAAGTTAACGAATACCAAAGATGTGCTGTTGCAAAACAACTGGCCTTTCAGCGGAACAAAACTATTTGCTGAGATCAAAGGCGCAAACACAAGTAATATTCTGTTTAAGAATAACACGCTGGGGAATGCAACAGTTCTGGTGGCAGATGAGGTGAAGAAGGAAGAAGTGATTAGGTGAGAAGTGAGTAGTGAGTAATGAATGATGAGTGAGGGGCTCCGTCAGACGCCCTCGTCGGACGAAATTAGAATAGGGCTGAAAGATAATTTGTTCCGTAGGAACAACTCGTCGATAGAAGAAAATGTAGAAATGGTTTTTCGTCCCGTAGGGACGCTTGAAAATAAGATGAATAGAATTGTTATAGTACAAGTGAGTGACACAACGAAAGCTTAATAGAAATTCAAAATGATGGCCTGCAAAAAAAGTATGATCGTTTTCGCATTACTGGTAATCTGTAATGTAATTGTGAATGCACAGGATCTGAAACTGTGGTACAAACAACCTGCTGTTAAATGGACAGAGGCATTGCCCATCGGCAATGGTCGTATTGGTGCCATGGTATTTGGCGGTGTAGAGAACGACCGCATACAATTCAACGAAGAAACATTGTGGAGTGGTTCGCCAAGAAATTACAGCAGGCCGGGTGCATACAAATACTTAGACACGATCAGGCAGTTGTTGTTTGCAGGCAAGCAAAAAGAAGCCGAAGCATTGGCCGAAAAAGAATTCATGGGTTTGAAAAGTTTTGAGGCAGAACGCAGCGGATGGATATCAACTGTGACTGCTGATAAAAAATATGCAGCTGCAAATTTCGACGACAGTCAATGGAAAACAATGACCGTTCCGCATTGGGATGGTTGGGAAACAGTTGGCTTTGAAGCGTTGGATGGTGCCGTGTGGTTACGCACCAGTTTTGTATTGCCCGACAATTGGAAGGAAGAAGATATGGTAGTTGATTTCAACCGCATTCGTGATTGGGATTACACTTATGTGAATGGCCAATTAGTAGGCTCACAACAAAATACCGAAGGAAGAAAATATACTGTTGCAAAAAATCTCTTACACAAAGGAAAAAATACAATCGCCATTTTAGTGTTGAATTTTTCGAACAAAGGAGGTGTGTATGGTTACAAGGATACGGCGATTCATACAGGTGTTTACCCTGTAAACAGAGAGAAAGAAAAAATATCACTCAATGGTGAGTGGAAATATTTTGTGGTGAATGATAACCCCCCGCCGGTTGGTACCTACCAGGCCGATTATCAACCATTCGGCGACTTGAATTTACAGTTTGCAAACACAGCAGGGTTTACCAATTACAAACGTGAACTGGATATTGCTACTGCAGTTGCTGCCACTTCTTATTCGTTGAATGGCGTTGATTACAAACGGGAATACTTTGTATCTGCACCTAACCAGGCAATAGTCACAAGAATTAGTGCCAGTAAAAAAGCAAGCATCAACTTTAGTGCAGTGCTAACAAGTCCGCACAGAAGTTATACGGTTGAAAAACTAAATGCCAACACGATTGTGCTTTCAGTGAAAGTGCGTGTGGGAGAGTTGAAGGGCAAAAGTTATTTGCAGATAAAAACAGTTGGCGGAACTGTTTCAATCAGCAATGGTCAATTAACAATAACCAATGCAGACGAAGCGACAATCTTTTTAACTGCAGGAACTAACTTCAAAAATTATAAGGACATTTCTGCCGATCCATCGCAGCCATGTGTTGCTGCATTAAAATCGCTGGAAGGAAAAACTTATCCGCAGATCAAAGCAGCACATGTTGCAGAATATCAAAAATGGTTCAACACATTTTCGATTCAATTAGGAAAGACAAAAGTTGCGGGTACTAAAGTCTCCCCTGCCGGAGGAGATTTAGAGGGAGCTCCTACTGATGAACGCCTCGCAAATTTTTCTAATGGTGATGATCCTTCGTTTGCTGCTTTGTACACACAGTATGGAAGATATTTATTGATCTCTTCTTCACGTCCGGGTACAAGACCAGCTAACCTGCAAGGTATCTGGAATGATTTAACAAATCCACCTTGGGGAAGTAAGTACACAACGAACATCAATGCAGAAATGAATTACTGGCCTGCTGAGTTGCTGAACTTATCGCCCATGCATGAGCCGTTGTTTGATATGATCAGTGAGTTAGCTGTAACAGGAAAACAAACAGCAAAAGATCATTACAATGCGCCGGGTTGGGTGTTGCATCACAACACTGATCTGTGGAGAGGCACAGCACCGATCAATGCCGCCAATCATGGTATATGGGTAACAGGTGGTGCATGGTTATGTCAACATTTGTGGGAGCGTTATTTGTTTACACAGGACAAAAACTTTTTACGCAACAGAGCTTATCCCATTATGAAAGAGGCAGCCTTGTTCTTCAATAGTTTTTTAATTAAAGATCCGAAGACAGGTTATCTCATCAGCACACCCTCTAACTCGCCTGAGCAAGGTGGATTGGTTGCTGGCCCAACAATGGATCACCAGATCATTCGTGCATTGCTGCAACATGTAATTGAAGCAAGTGAAATTTTGAATGTGGATGTGGCATTGCGTGCAACGCTGAAAGAAAAGTACAAACAGATTGCTCCGAACATGATCGGTAAACACGGACAGTTGCAGGAATGGATGCAGGATGTTGATAATCCAAACAACAAGCATCGTCATATTTCGCATTTATGGGGAATGTATCCCGGCAATGAAATTAATTATGATGAATCGCCTGCGTTGATGAATGCTGCAAAGCAATCGCTCATCTTCCGTGGCGATGAAGCAACCGGTTGGAGTTTGGGTTGGAAGATCAACTGCTGGGCACGTTTCAAAGATGGCGAGCATGCATTTACGATGGTGAAAATGTTGTTGAGTCCGGTGAAAGGTGGTGCAGGCAGTTATCCGAATTTATTTGATGCACATCCACCGTTCCAGATCGATGGAAATTTTGGCGGTGCTGCAGGCATTGCAGAAATGCTTGTGCAAAGTCATACAAAGTATATTGATATACTTCCTGCATTGCCGTTGGCTTTAGCCAACGGTGAAGTGAAAGGCATTTGTGTGCGTGGTGGTTTTGTAATGGATATGAAATGGAGTGAAGGAAAGTTGGTGCAGTTAAAAGTATTATCAAAAGTAGGTGTTCCTTTGAATCTCCGTTATAACGGTAAAGTAGTTACAGTAAAAACAAAGGCAAATACAGTTTATAATTTTGATGGTGAACTTAAATAACAGCCCCCATCCGGCTTCCCCCGAAGGGGGAAGAGCCTCAACGCACAGCCCATACTTTGCAACGCTGTTGATGGATGTTTTATATGCTGTGAGTTTTGGGATAAATAAACTTCATTTTGAATTTAAAGAAGTTAGGGCTGTGCGTCGGAATTCCCCCTTCGGGGGATTTAGGGGCCTGCTTCTTTGCGCCTCTGCTTCTCTGCGCCTCTGCGTGAAACCCTTCGTGTTACTCTGTGTCTTCGTGTCTCTGTGGTTCAATTTGTTTTCTCAACGCCAGGATATTTCCTTAAACGACAACTGGCTAACCATTGCAACAAGCAACGACAAAATACTTCCTGCCAATACGTATCAAGCAACAATTACTGCTGAATGGAAAAAAGTAAACGTTCCGCACAACTGGGATCAGTACGAAGGTTACCGAAGATTGTTGCATGGTAACCGTCACGGCGATTCATGGTATCGCAAAACATTTACCAGCAAACAAAGCAAAACAGGCAGACGTTTCTTTTTATTTTTTGAAGGCGTGGGATCTTACGCCACTGTTTACCTTAACAACAAAAAAGTAGGTGAACATATCGGCGGACGGACAACGTTTACATTGGATGTAACTGATGTGATCAAAACAGATGGAACGATCAATCAACTGGCCGTAAGAGCTTATCATCCATCAAACATTCAAAACCTGCCCTGGGTTTGTGGTGGCTGTAGTGATGAACGTGGTTTCTCCGAAGGGTCGCAGCC
Organism: Chitinophagaceae bacterium; assembly: GCA_009996555.1. Taxonomy (GTDB): domain Bacteria; phylum Bacteroidota; class Bacteroidia; order Chitinophagales; family Chitinophagaceae; genus Lacibacter. The sequence goes on from JAACZX010000098.1 coordinate 6,394, forward strand.
GATGGGTATTTTCCGTCCGGTGCATTTGATCGTAACAAATGATGTGCGTATTGAACCGTTTGGTGTGCATGCTTGGGCGGATATTTCAACGGATAAGATCCAGTTAAATATTGCTGCTACCTTTAAAAATTATTCGCAGCAAAAAAGAAATATTGTTGTTGAACACAGGTTGATAGATGTAGCTGGAAAGGAAGTAAGCAAAGTAATCGAACAAGTTGTGCGTGTAGAGAAAGAAGATGTTGCTGAACAAAAATCTAAAGTCGTACATCTGAAATCTGCAATCAACCTCTGGTCTGTCGATAATCCTTATCTCTACAAAATTGTTTCAGTTATAAAAGAGAACAATATTGTTTTGGATAAAGTTGAAACAGAATTTGGTTTCCGTACAATCAACTGGAAAAATTCAACCAACCAATTTGTCTTAAACGGCAAACCTGTTTTCATCAACGGTATTGCCGAGTATGAACATTTGCTGGGGCAAAGTCATGCGTTCAGTAAAGAGCAGATCGTTTCAAGAATGAAATGGATTCAGTCTGCAGGTTTTAATGCTTTTCGTGATGGTCATCAACCACATCATTTATTGTATGGGCAGTTGTGCGATGAAAAAGGAATTTTATGGTGGACACAATTATCTGCACATGTTTGGTACGACACGAAAGAGTTCAGGGAAAATTTCAAACAACTTCTAAGGGAGTGGGTGATCGAGCGACGTAACAGTCCATCTGTTGTTCTTTGGGGTTTGCAGAATGAAAGTAAACTGCCGGAAGATTTCGCCAGAGAATGTACAGAGCTGATCCGTTCTTTAGATCCTACGGCATCAACGCAACGTTTGGTTACCACCTGTAACGGTGGAACAGGAACCGATTGGGATGTGCCGCAAAACTGGACGGGCACCTACGGCGGTAATCCCGCAACGTATGATGAGGATGTAAAGAAGCAGGTACTGATCGGCGAATATGGTGCTTGGCGAACACTTGATCTGCATACAGAAGGTGGATTTGTTCAGAACGGAATCTTAAGTGAAGACCGTATGGTGCAGTTGATGGAACAGAAAGTTCGTTTGGCAGAATCGGTGAAAGACAGCAGTGCAGGACATTTCTTCTGGTTGTTGACATCGCACGATAATCCCGGTCGTGTACAAGGTGGTGAAGGTTTGCGTGAATTGGATCGTATTGGCCCGGTGAATTATAAAGGATTGCTTACGCCATGGGAAGAACCAACGGATGCATACTACATGTTCCGCAGCAATTATGCCGATAAGAACAAAGAGCCGATGGTTTATATTGTTTCGCATACATGGCCCAACCGATGGATGAAACCAGGAATGAAAGACAGTATTTATGTGTACAGCAATTGTGATGAAGTGGAATTGTTTAATGACGTCAATGGTTCATCGCTTGGTAAACGGAAGAGAAACGGCATCGGCACGCATTTTCAGTGGGATAAAGTCAACATACAATACAACGTGTTGTATGCGGTTGGTTATGTAAACGGGAAGGCAGTGTCAAGAGATACAATTGTGTTGAATCATTTGCCGCAATCGCCCAACTTTAAACAGTTGTATGCGAATGCAAAACCGTTAACGAAGCCGACAACAGGTTATAACTACATCTATCGTATCAATTGTGGTGGAGCAGAGT
>JAACZX010000099.1 GCA_009996555.1 Chitinophagaceae bacterium
CAAAGCCCAAAAACTGCATGTTGGTTTCACCGGCATAAACAAATAGTTTACCGGCAGATTTTTGCAGCAGCATGGAACCAAGCCCGCCCGCCATACCACCAATACCTGTAACAGTAGCAATGGCCGATTTTGGAAACATATCGCCCACGGTAGAAAAAATATTTGCCGACCATGACTGATGCGCTGCGCCTCCCAAACCGATCATAATCACCGGCAACCATGGTGAAATGGTGCCCAACGGTTGTGCCAGCAATACCAGCAGGGGAATGAAGGCAAAAATGAGCATGGCTTTCATACGGGCAGCATAAGGATCCCTTCCCGTTTTATGTATGATAATGGACGGTAACTTGCCGCCAAATATCGACAACATCGTAATGGCATACAATGTAAATATCAGTGCGATACCTAATCCCTGCGATGTTTTGATACCGAACTGTGTATTGAGATAGGAGGGAGTCCAGAAAAGAAAGAACCACCATACACCATCCGTCATAAACTTACCAACAGCAAATGCCCAGGTTTGTTTGTACTTGAAACATTGCCCAAGTGTTACTTTCTTTTTGTTGGGATCTGCTGCTTTTTCAGCTTCACCATTTTCGTCTTTGTCAGAAAGAATATAAGCCAGTTCCTCCGCATTTACTTTGGGGTGCTCTTCGGGTTTTTTATACATGAACACCCAAAAAGCCATCCAGATAAAGCCCAATGCACCAATGATGATGAAGGCCATTTCCCAACTGGTGGCTTTGGCCAACGGCGGAATACTCAATGGTGCAAGCAATGCTCCTACAGATGCACCTGCATTGAATATACTGGTAGCGAATGCACGGTCTTTTTTGGGGAAGTATTCGGCCGTTACTTTAATAGCTGCAGGAAAGTTGCCCGCTTCACCAATAGCCAGTACAATACGTGCCACAATAAACGCATACATGCTTACAGTTGAAATAACGACTGCAGTATCACCCACTGCCTGTGCCAATTCTGCAGCTGAATGCAGACCTACATATTGCTCGGTTACAACACCACACAATGCATGTATACAGGCACCTACAGACCATACACCAATTGCCCAAAGAAACCCTTTCTTTGTACCCATCCAATCGATAAACCTGCCTGCGAACAACATTGAAATGGCGTACACAATCGAAAATATCGAAGTGATGTTACCGTAGTGGTTTTCGTCCCAGTGAAATTCAGGTTTAATGAATTCATCCCAGGTTAAAGACAACACCTGTCTGTCGAGGTAATTAATGGTAGTTGCTACAAACAGGAGTGCCACAATACTCCATCTGTAATTCGACATTTTTTTAATCATATACAAGCTTTAGGTTGAATAAGTAAATCAAGACTTAACGGCCTGAATTACTTCAAGCACCTGTTTCGTTGAACTTTCAATGGTTGCATAATCTTTTGCTTCCATTAATTTTTTGCTGATGAGTTTGCTGCCCATACCCACTGCACATACACCTGCTTTGTACCAGCTTTCAATACTTTCTTTGGTGGTATCAACACCACCTGTTGGCATAAACAACAATTTAGGGAAGATATCTTTAATGGTTGTTAAAAACTCTGTGCCCAGCATATTACCGGGGAACAGTTTAATGAATTTAATGCCTGCATTTTCTGCTGCAATAATTTCACTCGGTGTCATACAACCGGGTGCATAGAAAATATCATTCGCAACACAATACGCTGCTACATCAGGCACAAAGCCGGGGCTCACTAAAAAGTCGGCACCTGCAGCCATGTAGTCAGTTGCGTTTTGCATATTCTTGATGGTACCAACACCCAATAATAAACCGGGCATTTCTGCATTACGCAGTTGCACCATCTTCGTGAAGTTGCTTAAAGCTGCTTCACCACGGTTGGTGTATTCAACTGCTTTGATGCCTGCTTTGTAAATAGCTTTTAAAACATCAAGGCTTACTTCTTCGCTTGGATTGAAATACAAGGGAAGAATACCTTGTTGTACGATTGCATCTGTTATTTGTTGTGTCTTGCTCATAATTTGATAGAAACGCTGATGACGCTGATTAGAGCGGATAAGCGCAGATTTTTAGTTAACTAATCTGATAACAGTGATTGAATAGATAAGTTCCGTGAATATCCGTTTCAATCTGTGTTATCCGTGGTTCTATTTCTTCACCTTAATCACCAACTTCTTAATTTCCCCTTCGCCGATCATGGGTGCATGCACATCTTCAGGAAAGAAGATAGCAAACTGTCCATCGGTTAGTTGAAAATAAGTATCGGGTGCATCGTCGTAAAACAACACATCCTTTTCGTCGTTGTATTCACCTTTGGGTGTAACACATTTTTCTCTTGGTTTCCAGCCAATGGTCTCCACGCCTTTAATGCAAAGCTGAATATCGATGTTCTTGTTATGACATTCAAATTTCTGTAAGCTGGTTTCTTTTGTTTTACCGGGTGCATTGCTGATGATGGCTTTTAAACCTTCTGCAATATCACTCTTACCATCGGCAGCATTTGCCAGGTCGGTTTGCTGAATGTATTCAAATGCTTTGGCGAACAAAGGATGAACGCTGAAGTATTTGTGTGCATTCTGGATAGTATCGATGATCATATCTTTTAGTTTAATGTTTAAGGTTGAAAGTTTAAGGTTGGCTATTACTGACCTTAAACTTTCAACTTGAAACTTCTGTGATTAACGTTGTACACGGCCGCTGCCATCACCCTTCACAAGATCTTTCACTTCAGCTAATGTAGCATGGTTCAGATCGCCGGGGATCGTATGTTTCAATGCACTTGCAGCTACACCAAATTCAGCAGCATCGCCCATTGGCATGCCAGTCACTAAACCGTAGATCAAGCCACTTGCAAATGAATCGCCACTACCTACACGGTCAACAATACGCACATTGTATTTTTTAGTGTGATAGAATTCTTTACCATCATATACCAATGCACTCCAGCCATTATCACTTGCACTGTAGCTTTCACGGAGTGATGAAGCAACATATTTAAAATTAAACTTCGCCACCATCTGTTTCATGATATCCTGGAAACCATCGAGGTGAAGTTCACCTTTTGTTACATCTGTATCACCTGGTTTAAAGCCGAGTGTTGTTTCAGCATCTTCTTCGTTACCGATACATACATCTACCCATTGGCAGAGATGTGTCATTACTTTTTGTGCTTTTTCTTTGCTCCACAATTTTTTGCGGTAGTTGAGATCAATACTTGTGGTGATACCTTTTGCTTTTGCAGCTTTTAATGCAGCTTCAGTCAACGCAGCCGCTTTATCACTCAATGCTGGAGTGATACCTGTTGTATGGAACCAATCGGCACCATCGAAAATTTTATCCCAATCAAATTCGCTTGCATCTACTTCTGCAATAGATGCGCCTGAACGATCATACACTACTTGTGATGCACGCATGGAAGCACCTGTTTCGAGGAAGTAGATACCTAAACGATCACCACCTCTTGCAACAAACTGCGTGTCTACACCATAACGACGTAAGTGATTAATGGCCGATTGACCAATAGGATTGTTAGGTACTTTGGAAACAAATGTTCCGTTCAAGCCATAGTTACATAATGCTGCAGATACGTTTGCTTCGCCACCACCATAAGTGATATCGAATGTATCGGCTTGTACAAAACGTTTAAAATCGGGGGTTGACAAACGCAACATAATCTCTCCGAGTGTGACTACTTTTTTCGACATATCAGTTGTTTTAAATGCTAAGAAATAAATGATTATTGTTTTTGTTGTTCAAATTTTGCTCTTACCTGTTGTATTGTTTCTACTGAGTTTCTTGTTGAATCGCCTTTTTCCTGCAGCTTGGCAAACGCAGCTGCTGCTGCAAAACCGATCACATCCTGCAAGGTGTGTTTTGATTTTAATCCGTAGATGAGTCCTGCCATGAAGCAATCGCCACTGCCCACCTTATCTGCAATTTCATTGGTAGCAAACACAGGGCTTACAGCTTGTTCTTCTTTGGTGTTGAGCGCTGCATAATAACTGATGTTACCAGCTTCTGCATCAAAACGAAATGTATTGGCTACCCATGTACATTTTGGAAAACGATCGAACAATTGTTGTGCAGTGAATGTAGCGTGCTGCAGGAATGCTTCTTTACTACGTGGTTGCAAGAGTTTTTCATCAACGGAAACACCAAGCAGAGTTTCTGCTGCCCATACATTCCCCATGATCACATCGCAATACTTCACAAGACCGGGCATAATTTCCCAGGGCTTCTTACCATACTTCCAAAGCAGTGAACGAAAGTTCAGATCAACAGAGATCGTTATGTTTCGTTGCGATGCAGCTTTCAATGCTTCTAAACAAAGCGCTGCTGCTTTCTCACTTACGGCAGGTGCAATGGCACTGAAGTGAAACCAGTCCACATCCTGCAAAATCTCATCCCAATTCACTACACCAATATTGAGTGTAGAGAAAGAAGAATATTTACGATCGAATACATTCTCTTCACTCTTCATATCAGCACCTTCTTTCAAATAATACAACCCAATGCGTTCACCTGAAAGAATGATGGGAGAGGTGTCGATGTTTTTTGTTTGCAGGAATGAAATGATATCACGTGTAATAATGTTATCGGGCAATGCCGTGCAATACTTCACAGGTATTTGCCAGGTGGCTAATGCAGTGGCAACATTTAATTCAGCGCCACCAACAAATACAGGCAGCTGGTTGGTACGCAACCATTCGCCACCATTTGCAGGCGGTAACCGAAGTAATAATTCACCAAAGCAAAGCACTTTACGCATAACCTATTTCAATGTTGGAACAGGAGCAGGGTCCATATCGGTGTACACTAAATTTTCTCCTGCCATTCCCCAAATAAAACCATAGTTGGTAGTGCCGCAACCAAAGTGTGTGCTCCATGGTGGAGATATCACCGCTTCGTTGTTGGTCATTACCATGTGGCGTGTTTCCATTGGGTTGCCCATGAAATGGAACAAACGTTGTCCTTCAGGTAAATCGAAGTAGAGGTATACTTCCATTCTTCTTGTATGTGTATGTGGCGGAATAGAATTCCATACACTGCCGGGAGCAAGAACGGTTAAACCCATCACCAACTGACAGCTTTTTAAACCATCGAGGTGAATGTATTTATAAACCGTACGTTTATTTGCTGTTTCCACTGCGCCCAACTCAACAGGTGACGCCTGTTCTTTGGTGAACATTGCATTTGGATGCGTTGCATGTGCAGGCGATGATAACAAATAAAACACAGCAGGGTTTTTCTTGGATGATGAAGTGAAACTTACTTTCTGTGTGCCTTTACCGAGATAAAGACAGGAAAGTTTATCAAGCTCAAACTTCTTCCCATCTGCTGTTACCGTTCCTTTGCCACCAATATTAATAATGCCGAGTTCCCTTCTTTCTAAAAAATACTCAGCTCTTAATTCGGGATGATTAGGAAGTGTTAATGCTTTTGAAACAGGTACTGCACCACATTACCATCAACTCTTTCACAAGGAAATTATCGATGAGTTGTTGTGTATCGAATCCTTTTGTCTCTTCCGGTCCAACTGCAAAACGTACTTCCATGTCGCCATCCATGTACGTATTGCTGTTGTAATCTTTCAGTTGCAAAGCCGGAGCTTTTGCTTTTTTTGTTGCCATGTCTTATGAATTACTATTGACTAATTACGATTAACTATCGGCTTTCTTATCGAGCCATCCATCCACCATCAACAAATAACACGGTGCCATTTACATAATCAGAAGCTGATGATGCAAGGAAGGTAACCGGTCCTTTAAAATCTTCAGGCAAACCCCAACGACCAACAGGAATACGACTTAAAATTGATTGACTTCTGTCTGCATCTTCACGCAAAGCCTGCGTATTGTTTGTAGCGATATAACCGGGAGCAATACCATTTACACAAACACCTTTGCTTCCCCACTCGTTACCAAATGCACGCACTAAACCTGCTACTGCTGATTTTGTTGCTGTATAACCCGGCACATTGATGCCGCCCTGGAAACTTAATAATGAACAAGTGAAGATGATCTTACCACCACCATTATCGATCATGTGTTTACCAAACTCACGACCCAAAATGAATTGTGCGTTGAGGTTAATGTCAACTACTTTATCCCAATATTCATCAGGATGTTCAGCTGCAGGTTTACGCATAATGATACCTGCGTTGTTAACAAGAATATCAATTTTATTTTCAGCTTTCACTTTATTAATGAAGGCATAAAGAGCATCACGATCGCCGATATCAACACGGTGATAAGTGAACTTACGACCTGTTGCTTCAATAGCTGCCTGTACTGCTGAATAATCTTCCACAATAGAAGCACCCACAATATCAGCACCTGCTTCTGCCAATGCAGTTGCCATTCCCATACCAAGACCAGTATCGCAACCGGTCACCAATGCTGTTTTACCTGAAAGGTTGAAAAGATCCAATGTTTGCATGATTACCTCACCCTCGTTCCCTCTCCAAAAGAGAGGGAGGCCGGGCTTTTGTTTTATATGTGATAAATAATATGAACCATTCTTCTGTAGTTAACGAATTTATCCGTTGACTTTATTAACTGTTTCTGCTGCATCAAGATGCTGCAGATTGAAATATTCTTTTGCGTTGTTGTAACAAATGTCCTGGATGGTTTTGCCGATCAATGCAATATCATTCGGCAATTCACCATTCTCCACTTCTTCGCCATACATGTTGCAAAGTATGCGACGGAAATATTCATGACGGGGGAAGGAGAGGAAGCTGCGGCTATCTGTCAACATACCAACAAAGCGGCTGAGCAAGCCCATGTTGCTGAGTGCGTTGATCTGTTTGGTCATGCCATCTTTCTGATCGAGGAACCACCAACCGCTGCCCCATTGTACTTTACCTGCAACAGAACCATCGTTGAAATTACCGATCATAGTTGCGAACAATTCATTATCGGCAGGATTCAGATTATAGATGATCGTCTTCGCCAGTTTATCTTTTGTATCTAAGCGGTTGAGGAATTTCGATAAGGCTCTTGCCTGTGAGAAATCACCAATGCTGTCCCAGCCGGTATCAGGACCTAACTGTTGCAGCATGCGGCTGTTGTTATTACGCAATGCACCTAAGTGATATTGCTGCACCCAACCTTTTTCATGATCCCATTCAGCAAAGATCACGAGCATGGCACTCTTGAATTTTTTCTTTTCTTCCAATGTTAAGTTGCCACCACTTCGTACCTGTGCAAATATGCCAACGATCTCTGTTTGTGTATAATCTTCAGCATAGATCTCTTCTAATCCATGATCAGAAACAGCACAACCATTTGCAGCAAAATAATCATGACGTTTTTTCAATGCTGCTAAATAATCATTGAAGGTACTGATAGATGTATCGGCTGCCTGTTCTAATAATGTGAGGTAATTATTGAACGTGATGGTGTCATCTACATTCATTGCTTTATCAGGGCGGAATGCAGGATTCATTTTGGTAGCACCGCCTTGTGCCCGATGTTGCTGATGGTATTTGAGATCATCAACAGGATCATCGGTTGTACAGATGAGTTTTACATTCATCTGCTGCAACAATCCCTGCACATTATGCGATGCATTTTGCAATTGTGAAGTGGCATCATCATAAATGCGTTTAGCACTATCAGCATTCAGTACTTCCTGAATGTTGAAATAGCGTTGCAGTTCGAGATGCGTCCAATGATAGAGGGGATTGCGTAAGGTATAAGGAACAGTAGCTGCCCATTGCTCAAACTTTTCCCAATCGCTGGCATTACCGGTAATGAATTGTTCCTTCACACCATTGGTGCGCATGGCTCTCCATTTATAATGATCGCCATACAACCACACCTGCGTAAGATTTTCGAAATTAATATTGTTCGCCACCTGGTCGGGCAGGAGGTGATTATGATAATCGATAATAGGCATTTGCTTTGCATACTCGTGGTAGAGTTGCTCAGCGGTTTTGTTTTGTAGTAAAAAATTACTGTCTAAAAATTGTTTCATTTGTTCTCTTTTGTCGAT
>JAACZX010000008.1 GCA_009996555.1 Chitinophagaceae bacterium
GAAAATACATTGGAAGTAACTGTTGCCAAACATTCAGCTAACCAATCGGTGAATGAAGCAGAGCGCAAAGCCGACTTTTGGATTTTTGGTGGCATCTTTCGTCCGGTGTGGCTGGAAGTGTTGCCTGAAACACATATTTCGAAAATTGCAATAAGCGCAAAAGCAGATGGTAGTTTCTTTGCTGCGCTTGCCACAAATAGCGAAAAGATTCAAAAGGTCGATGTAAGAGTATATGATTATAAAGGCAAGATGCTTGGCACTGCAACTGGAAGTAATGTGAATCATGAAGTACCAAATGAATTTGTGTTGGCGCACACATTTTCAGCACCAGCACTATGGACCCCCGAAACGCCAAATCTATATAAAGCCGTTTTTACGATCTATAAAAACGGAAAAGAGTTTCATACAGTAACAAAACAATTCGGTTTCCGCACAGTAGAAGTAAAAAAGCGTGATGGTATTTATGTAAATGGTGTGAAAGTAAAAATGAAAGGAGTGAACCGTCATGCATTTCGTCCGGAAACAGGAAGAACCACGAGCAAACAGATCAGCATTGAAGATGTGTTACTGATGAAAGAGATGAACATGAATGCAGTACGGATGAGTCATTATCCACCCGACGATCATTTCTTAGATGTATGCGATTCACTTGGTTTGTTTGTGATGAATGAGCTTGCAGGCTGGCATGGCAATTACGATGAACCAACTGGCAAGAAGTTGTTGAAAGAGATGATCGATCATGATGGTAATCATCCTTCTGTTATTATCTGGGCAAACGGCAATGAAGGCGGTCACAATTTGGCGCTCGATAAATACTTTACAGAGTTTGATATTCAGCAACGGCCTGTTGTGCACCCATGGAAATTGTTTGGTGGTTTCGATACACAGCATTACCGTGAATACAATTACGGTATCGGCAATTACGAGAATGGAAAAGACATTGTGATGCCGACAGAGTTTTTACATGGACAGTTTGATGGTGGTCATGGTGCAGGCATTGAAGACTACTGGGAAAAAATGTGGCACAATCCGTTAAGTGCAGGTGGCTTTCTGTGGGATTTTGCAGACAATGCCGTTGTGCGAAAAGATAAAAATGATTCACTCGATACCGACAAGCATCGTGCAGCTGATGGTATTGTTGGTCCGCACCACGAAAAAGAAGCAAGCTTTTATACCATTAAAGAGGTATGGAGCCCTGTGTATTTTGAACGCCGGGAAATTGCAGAAGGGTTTGATGGTAAATTGAATATTGAGAATCGCTATCATTACACCAATACAAAAGAATGTTCTTTCAGCTGGAAACTTAAACGATTTGAACTAACCACTGCCAAAGAAACAGAAGGTAAAGCAACCGCACCCAATATTCAGCCGGGTGCAAAAGGATCTGTACAAATTCCGTTGCCTGCTGACTGGAAAAATTATGATGTGCTGTATGTAACGGTGAAAGACAAGTATCAAAAAGAATTATTCACCTGGAGTTTCCCCATTAGCAGTCCTGCAACAACGGGCGCAAGAATGATCGTTAAAGAAGGCAACAATATCATCAACACATCCGAAGCAGATTCATTGCTTACTGTTTCGGTAAAAGATGTAACGGTGGTGCTGAATAAAAACAACGGCTTACTTGTTTCGGTGAAGAATGCAAAAGGTGAGTTGCCATTCAACAATGGCCCGGTGTTGCAGGAAGGTGCGAACAACTTCAAGTCATTCAAACAGTACAAAGAAGGAAATAATTTTATACTCGAATCAACCTTCAACCAAAAGGAAAGTTTCAACACACTCAAGTGGACGATCTATCCTTCGGGTTGGGTGCAGTTGCAGGTGAATTATTTTCCTGCTGCTTACTTCACCAATTTTGCAGGCATCAACTTTTCTTTTCCTGAAAAAGAAATTCAATCAGTAACTTATATGGGCGATGGTCCTTATCGTGTTTGGAAAAACCGTTTGAAGGGAAACCAGTTTGGCGTGTGGAATAAAACGTACAACAATACAGAAACAGGTGAAGCACCGTGGATCTATCCCGAGTTCAAAGGTTATCATTCCAATTTCTATGGTGGTTACTTCTTCACCAAATCAAATCGCTTTACAGTTGTAACAGAAAACGAAGGATTGTTCCTGCGCTTGTTTACTCCAGCATGGAAAACGGATCAGTGGCATAATTATGAGCCGCTGTTTCCAACCGGTGATATTTCATTCATGCAGGGCATCAGCAGCATCGGCAGTAAAACACAACGCAACGAAACAACAGGCCCCATGGGTAATAAAAATATTTTCTACGATTACGAAAAAGATCCTTCACGGGCTTTACATATCAATTTATACTTTAACTTCTCTGCACAATAACGATGAAACGCATATTAGCCATACTTGTTTTTCTTGTTTCAATACAGCAATTAACTGCACAGGTAACAGTCACCAACCTGCGTTGCGAAATGCTGGTGAATCCATTAGGCATTGACGTAAAACAACCACGCCTCAGCTGGCAGTTGCAAAGTAATCTACGCAATGTGGTGCAGACAAGCTATCAGATACTGGTGAGCAGTACTGCGCAAAATCTGCAGCAGAACAAAGGCGATGTATGGAATAGTGGTACGATCAGCAGCAATCAATCATTGCATATACAATACAATGGCGCTGATCTGAAGCCGGGCAAAACCTATTACTGGAAAGTGTTGGTGCAAACGAATAAAGGAAAAGCAGCAGCAACACAAACTGCATTCTTCTCAACCGGACTTACAACGGAATTGTGGAAAGCCAAATGGATCGGTTACGACAAAGCATCAGCATGGGATAGTGTTACACAATGGAGTCGCTTAAGTGCGAGATACCTGCGCAAAGAATTTCAGAGTGCAGCAACAGTGAAACGTGCAACAGTTTATCTCTCTGGCTTAGGCATGTATGAACTATATATCAATGGAAAAAAGATCGGCGACCAGGTGCTTGCACCCAACCCGACCGATTACCGCAAGACTTATTTCTACAACACGCATGATGTAACCAGGCAGATCAAATCTGGTAATAACGCTATTGCAACTGTATTAGGCAACGGACGTTTCTTTACCATGCGCCAGAATTATAAAACGCATAAGCATAACACATTTGGTTTTCCAAAATTGTTATTACAGTTAGAGATTGAATATACAAACGGAACTAAGAAAACCATTGTGAGTGATGAAAGCTGGAAGCTGAATGTTGATGGCCCGATCCGCACCAACAATGAATATGATGGTGAAGAATATGATGCACGCAAAGAATTTGCAGGTTGGGCGAATGCAGGCTTCAACGACAGCAAATGGATGCAGCCTGAATTGGTGGAAGCGCCAACAGGAAAGATGGTGGCGCAAATGAGTGAGCCGATGAAAGTGATGCAGGCCATCAAACCAATCTCTATCAAGAAAACTTCCAGCGGAAAGTATATCCTTGATATGGGGCAGAATTTTGCAGGATGGATCAAGCTGCAAAATATCAACGGCAAAAAAGGAGAGAAGATCACACTTCGTTTTGCTGAGAGTTTACAATCGAATGGAGAAATCTTTGTAGCAAACCTTCGTGATGCAAAAGTGACGAACATTTATACGTTTGGCAATTCCCCTTTAGGGGACGGGGGGTGGCAACCTTCTTTTGTTTACAACGGTTTCCGTTATGTGGAAGTGTCAACATTCCCAGGCACACCAACAATAAATCAATTTGAAGGTAAACTGGTATATGATGCATTGGAAACAACAGGTTCGTTTCAAACATCGAATGATGTGTTGAACCGTATTTATAAAAATGCATGGTGGGGCATTGCATCGAATTACAAAGGCATGCCGGTTGATTGCCCGCAGCGTAACGAACGTCAACCATGGTTGGGCGATCGTACGGTTGGTTCTCAGGGCGAAAGTTATGTGTTCAACAATGCAACGCTGTATGCAAAGTGGATGCAGGATATTGAAGACAGTCAAACGGAAGAAGGAAGTATTCCTGATGTAGCGCCTGCCTTCTGGAATTATTACAGCGATGATGTTACCTGGCCTGCTGCTTTTTTCTTTGTAACGAATAATCTTTACAATCAGTTTGGTGACATCACACCTATTCAGAAACATTATCCATCCATGAAGAAATGGATGATGTACATGAAGAGCAAGTACATGAAAAATTATATTGTCACTCGTGATAAATATGGTGATTGGTGTGTGCCGCCTGAAAGTTTAAATCTCATTCATGCAAAAGACAGTAACCGTTTAACAGATGGCAAACTCATTGCAACTGCTTACTATTACAAGTTGCTGTCGTACATGCAACGCTTTGCAAATCTCACCAACAATAAATCGGATGCAAACTATTATGGTTTATTGAGTGACAGTATCCGCACTGCATTTCAACAGGAGTTTTACAATCCAAAGTTGAAACAATACAGCAACAATACAGTTACAGCAAACTTATTGCCTTTGTATTTTGGCATTTGTCCTGATTCTTTACGCACAGCCGTGTTTGAAAAGATCCGCATCAAAGTACATGTTGAAAACCATGGACACATCAGCACTGGTTTAATTGGTTCGCAATGGATCATGCGTGGATTAACGGAGTATGGTTATCCTGATCTTGCATACATCATGGCCTCCAACAAAACGTATCCCAGCTGGGGTTATATGGCAGAGAATGGTGCAACAACTATTTGGGAATTGTGGAATGGCAATACGGCTGATCCTGGTATGAACAGCCAGAACCATGTTATGTTATTGGGTGATCTGTTGACCTGGTACTATGAAAATCTTGCAGGTATCAGAACAAATAAAACAGATGTTGCTTTTAAGAAGATCATTATGAAACCGGTGTTGCCTGCAGGTTTGGATTTTGTAAAAGCATCGTACAACAGTTTTCATGGTTTGATCAAAAGTGAATGGAATAATTCAACAGATAAATTTGAATGGAAGATCAGTATACCTGCCAATACATCGGCAACAGTTTATATTCCGGCAAACAGTGTGCAAGAAATTACTGAAAGCGGTTTATCAATTGCAAACAGCAAAGACATTAAGTTCCTGAAGGAAGACGATGGAGCAGTGGTGCTGGAAATTGCATCAGGTAATTACACATTCATCCGCAACAAGAAATTCCGGAAAGGAATTGTAAAGGATGAATTTATTTTCGACCGGGCAAGCTTTCCTGAAAGTCACGCAGCAACCATTGCTGAAACACCTGAAGGATTAATTGCTGCATGGTTCGGCGGCACCAAAGAAGGCAACAAAGATGTGTGCATATGGACAAGTCATTATAAAAATGGCAAATGGACTGAGCCTGCAAAAGTTGCGGATGGTGTAATGAATGATACATTGCGTTACCCAACATACAATCCGGTTTTGTTCTATGCACCGAATGGCGAGTTGTTGTTGTTTTACAAAATAGGACCGAACGTTGCAGGCTGGACGGGTTGGATGAAACGCAGCAAAGACAATGGACATACATGGAGCGAACGGGAAGCATTGCCTGAAGGATTTTTAGGCCCGATCAAAAATAAACCCGAGCTCATCAACGGTGTGTTGCTGTGTCCGAGCAGTACCGAAAAAACAGGTTGGAAAGCACATATCGAATTCACAACAGATTTCGGTAAAACATGGACGAAGACAGATGCGATCAACGATCCGAAAATTTTACAAGCCATTCAACCAAGTATCTTAAAATATGCAGATGGCCGTTTGCAGATTCTTTGTCGCAGCCGTAACACTACACTCAATGAAAGCTGGAGTAGTGATGGCGGTAAAACATGGAGTGAAATGAAAGCATCGCCATTGCCGAATAATAATTCAGGAACAGATGCCGTAACATTGAAAGATGGAAGACAGTTATTGGTGTACAATCATAATCTGCCAAACGCATCATGGGTAAATGGCAAAGGTCCACGTACACCATTGAATGTTGCTATCAGTAAAGATGGAAAAATTTGGAGTGCTGCATTGGTGCTGGAAGATTCACCCATCAGTCAATATTCTTATCCATCAGTGATACAAACAAAAGATGGATTGGTGCATATTGTTTACACATGGCGACGAGAAAAGATCAAGCATGTAGTAGTTGATCCGAGTAAACTGGAGTTAAAAGAAATTGTGAACAAGCAATGGCCGGGAGCGAAAGAAGGAAGTGGGAAGACAACGGATGATTAGAGCGGCCCCCTCTAACTCCCCCGAAGGGGGAGGATTGCTTTGCACAGCCCTCGCTTTTTAACGATATTGTGTAATAGGTGAAATTCTGAAAATGTTGAATAGAAAAGTTTTGCTGATGTGGAAGAACAAAATGTTTAATAAATTATAAACAGTACCGCTCCCTCTCTACAGGAGAGGGAGAAGGAGGGAGAGGCCGACGATGCACAATTTGCCATTTATTGATCTTGCAGTGATTGCTGTGTATATGCTCGCCATGGTGGGGATTGGTTTTTATTTTTCACGCAAGAATAAAAACAGCGATCAGTTTACCAAAGCCTCCGGACGAATTCCCGGCTGGGCCATTGGTCTTTCTATCTACGCCACTTTTTTAAGCAGCAATACATTTTTAGGTGTGCCCGGAAAAGCATTCGGCAGTAACTGGAATGCATTTGTGTTTAGTATTTCCATGCCCATTGCAGCGTGGATCGCTTCAAAATATTTTGTTCCCTTCTATCGCAACACAGGCGAAATATCAGCGTACACTCATTTGGAAAAACGTTTCGGTCCATGGGCAAGAACTTATGCAGTGATTTGTTTTCTGTTGACGCAGTTTGCACGCATGGGTTCCATCTTTTTTGGAATTGCATTAAGCCTGCAGGCACTCACAGGTTTCAGCATGCAATCCATTATGATTGTGATGGGCATTTGCATTATTGTTTATACCGTATTGGGAGGAATGGAAGCAGTGATATGGACAGAAGTGGCGCAAGGCATCATTAAAACATTAGGCGCATTGCTTATTTTGTTTTTAGTGGTGAAGGAAATTCCCGGCGGCTTTGCTACCATCATTGATGTTGCAAAAGCTGATCATAAAACAAGTCTCGGCAGTTTTGCGCCCAACTTTACCGAATCAACTTTTTGGGTGGTGCTGTTCTATGGCTTCTTCATCAACCTGAATAATTTCGGGATGGATCAGAATTATATTCAACGTTATCATACTGCACAAACATCGAAGCAGGCGAGTAAATCAATTTGGTTATGTGTGTGGATGTATGTGCCGGCATCATTATTATTTTTCATCATCGGCGCAGCATTGTATGCATTCTATCAAACACAACCGGGATTGATCGATCCTGTGAAATTACAGGTAGCAGCCGAACGGTTAGGCGTAGCCGCAACATCAGCCGAAGCAAGACAATTAGCAGCAACACTTGCCCCCGCAGACTATGGCGACAAAGTATTACCGTTTTTTATGGTGAATAATATTCCAACAGGTTTGGTTGGATTGATCGTCTCCGCATTATTGTCTGCTGCCATGAGCACCATCAGCAGCAATATGAATGCATCGGCCACTGTGTTCACAGTTGACATCTATCAGAAATATTTCAAACCCGATATAACAGATAAACGGAAATTGTATTTGTTGCATGTATCAACTATTGCATTTGGTGTAATTGGTTTGTGTACAGGATTAGCCATGATCGGATCAAAAAGCTTACTTGATATCTGGTGGGAGTTGAGCGGTATTTTTGCAGGTGGCATGCTGGGATTATTTTTACTGGGGCTCATCAGCCGGCAAACAAAAAATGCAGCAGCTATCACCGCCGTCATCATTGGTATTATTGTGATTTTGTGGATGACATTTTCCGGAAAGCTCGATGCAAACTATGCGTTCCTTAAAAATCCGCTCCATAAAAACATGATCATTGTGGTGGGTACGCTCAGCATTTTTCTGACTGGTTTGCTCATTACTAAACTCCGGCCTTCGAAACAGTAAAATTGTACAGCAGAATAGTTAAATGCAACATTTTATAAAGAGTTGAATGATTGCACATTTATGCACTTAAAAAAATGGTTGTTATGCCTGATAAAAAGTTTGTTCCGGTAATGATCACTCCGTACAATCTCAAAGCGGAGGTTGATCTTGATGTAGTGAGTATCCTCGTTGAATTTTACCTAGCTGCAGGAGTGAAAGGTTTTTTTGCCAACTGCCTCAGCAGCGAAATGTTCAGCATCACCGAAAATGAACGTCTCGATCTTACAGCACATATTGTAAAGCAGGTGCGTGGTCGTGTGCCTGTGGTGGCAACAGGTTCTTTTGGCCTGACCATTGCAGACAAAGCATTGTTTACACGCAAAATTTACGATACAGGAATTGATGCAGCCATTATGATCACCGGTCATTTTGCGAAAGAAGAAGACAGTGATGAAACATTGCTGCGCAATTTTGAGCAGTTGTTTTTAGCAACAGGAGAAATTCCATTGGGCATGTACGAATGTCCGGCTCCTTACAAACGCATTATTACTCCCAATGTATTCCGCCAGTTGCTTTCAGCAAACAGGTTGGTGTATCATAAAGACACATCCATTACGCATGAAAATGTAAAAGCAAAACTGGATATACTGAAAGAAGCGAAGAATAGCCTTGAGTTTTATGATGCACATACGCCGAATGCAATGTTCAGTTTGCAGCAAGGTGCAAAAGGTATGTCGTCGATCTCCGGTAATTTTTATCCTGAAGTGATGGTGTGGATGGTGAACAATGCGACTAACCCTGAGAAGCAGGAAGAAGTGAAATGGTTACAGGAAGAGTTGACAAAAGTTGATCCGTTGATCCATATTGCATACCCCATGTGTTCAAAATATTTTTTACAGAAGAGGGGATTGCCTGTTCGTACGATCAGTCGTGCCGTAGCAACTAAGTTGACACCTGATCAACGCAATACACTTGATGAAATTCATAACCGTTTTGAACATTGGTGCGAACGATTAGGCATTCAGAAAGTAGATGTGCAAGCCATCGCCGGTTCCGGCTTTAATGAAGAAACTGTGTTTTAATCATTTGTTTATGTCTGTTCCTCATTTTAAAATAATTTTTCCGGGTAAACTTGTAACAGGTAACGGTACATTGCCGCAACTGGCGACCGATGTGTTGGAGTTGCAGCCAAAGAAAGTTTTTATTGCAACCATTACACCGCTATTAAAAACCATTGATGAGTTTACTGCCACATTCAAACAAGAGAAGATCGAAGTGCTGGTGGATACTTCTATTGTTGCAGAACCATCGTTCAGCGATTTTGAAACGTTGATGAAGAAGATCGAACCATTCAATCCTGATGTGGTGATCGGTATTGGTGGCGGCAGTGTGTTGGATATTGCAAAGCTTGTTGCTGCACAGTTAGAGAACGAGCAAACGCTTCGAGAATATGTGGGCATTGGTTTGTTGAAAGGAAGAAAGAAAAAACTCATTTGTGTTCCTGCTACCTCTGGTACAGGAAGTGAAGTGTCGCCCAATGCAATATTGGTGGATGATGCAGATAATCAGAAGAAAGGAATTATCAGTCCGTTTCTTGTTCCTGATATTGTGTATGTCGATCCGTTGTTAACGGTTTCTGTTCCGCCGGCAATCACGGCTGCAACAGGAATGGATGCGCTCACACATTGTCTTGAAGCATACACCAACAAATTTGCACAACCGTTTATTGACCTCTTTGCATACGAAGGCATGAAACTCATTGCTGCAAACATTGTTACTGCTGTTAATGATGGCAGTAATATTGAAGCAAGAGAAAAAGTGGCGCTGGGGAGTTTGTATGGCGGCTTTTGTCTGGGCCCGGTGAATACTGCCGGTGTGCATGCATTATCGTATCCGTTGGGAAGTATGTATCATTTGGCACATGGCTTATCAAATGCCGTGTTATTGCCGTATGTGATGGAGTATAATATTGTTGCATCAGCAGATCGGTATGCGGATGTTGCTGTTGCATTGGGTTGCAAATGTGAAGCAGATGCATGGACAACCGCCAAAGCAGGCGTAGAGAAAATAAAAGAATTGAACAAGGCATGTGGCATCCCAGCAACATTAAGAGAAGTGGGTGTGAAGGAAGAAACCATTCCGCAAATGGCGAGTGAAGCAATGAAGATCCAACGCTTATTAAAAAATAATCCAAGAGAGATTAAGGAAGAAGATGCTGTAGCAATTTTTAAATCAGCTTATTGATAATGGAAGAAAATAAAAAAACGCAAGATGCTCAAAACTCCCCTTCAGGGGTTGGGGGCAAAAAGTTTAGTGGTGTGATCGTTCCGGCTGTAACGCCGCTTACAAAGCAATTGCAAATTGATGAAGCAGCTGTTGCCAAACTGTTCAACTCTTTTCATCAGCATAATATTTCACCCTTCATTTTAGGAACAACCGGTGAGTCTGCATCGTTACCGGCTGAAGTAAAAGAACAATATGTAAAAGCTGCAGCAAAGAATAAACAGGCCGACACAGTTTTGTATGCAGGCATTTCATCGAATGTCGTAAGTGAATCAATTGAGTTTGCAAAGTTTTGTGCTGACAATGCGGTGGACGCAATAGCCGTTACATTACCATCTTACTATGCGTTAACAGAAACGCAGATGAAACAGTATTTTGAAACATTGGCAGATGCAGTTCCGTTGCCTTTGATCATTTATAATATTCCTGCAACCACGCACATGAGTATTCCGTTACAGTTGATCGATGACCTAAGTCATCACCCCAACATTATTGCGACAAAAGATTCGGAACGCAGTGATGAAAGATTAAAACAATCATTGGAGTTGTGGAAGGATCGGGAAGACTTTGGACATTTTCTCGGTTGGGCGGCTAAGTCAGCGGAAGCATTAATAGGCGGCAGCGATGGGTTGATACCAAGCACAGGAAACCTGATGCCTGAGATCTACCATGAAATGGAACAAGCAGTTGAAGCTGGCGATCATGCAAAAGCATTCGACATGCAAAAGCTCAGCGATGTCTATGGCAATTTGTACCAGGGTGGAAAAACATTGGGCGAAAGCCTGTGGGCATTGAAAGCGTTGATGCAGCACAAAGGCATTTGTAAAGATGTGGTGATGCCTCCGTTGCAATCATTAGGTGAAGAAGAAAAAAGTAATTTGATGAAAGCATTTATGGAATTACGCAACTCCGTTGGCGGCTAAAGCCCCGACGGCGGTTGATTGAAAAGTAAATAAACTACTCAAACCGCCGACAGGGTTTACAACCGCTGTCGGGGTTTGTACAAACATTCGAAGATGAATAAACCCGTTTTAGCAATCTCCATGGGCGATCCTGCAAGCATCGGTCCCGAGATTGCAGTAAAAGCACTGTTGCAAAAAGAAACCTACAACATCTGCAAACCATTGTTGGTTGGTGATGCAGCCGTGTTTCAGCAGATCATTGAAAAGTTACAACTGCCAGTCAAGGTACATGCAGTAGCAAAAGTTGCTGATGCAAAATTTGAGCTGGGAACAATTGATGTGTATGATCTTGGTATTACAGATATATCGAAGCTGGAATTTGGTAAGATCAACGCCATGTGTGGTGAAGCGTCGTTCCAGGCAGTGAAGAAAGCAATTGAATTAGCATTGGCGAAGGAAGTTGATGGAACAGTAACAGGTCCCATCAATAAAAAATCGATCAACGAAGCCGGACATCATTTTGCCGGTCACACAGAAATTTATGCGCATTATACCAACACCAAAAAATATGCAATGCTGTTGGTGGAAGATAATATCAATGTGATTCATGTAAGTACGCATGTATCGCTTCGACAAGCTTGCGACTTAGTGAAGAAAGATCGCATTATACAAGTGATCGAATTGATCGTTGATGGGCTGAAACGTTTAGGAAAAACAAATTTGAAAATAGGTGTGGCGGGATTAAATCCGCATGCAGGTGATAGCGGTTTGTTTGGAACAGAAGATGATGAGGAAATTTTACCGGCAGTGGAAGAAGCAAGAAGATTAGGTTTTGATGTGGAAGGTCCCGTGCCACCTGATACCATGTTTGCAAAAGCAGCCATGGGGGCGTATGGTGGTGTTGTAGCAATGTACCACGACCAGGGACATATTCCTTTTAAGCTTGCAGGTTTTAAATGGAATGCAGAAAAACAACAGATGGATAGTGTGAAAGGTGTGAACATTACATTGGGTTTGCCCATTGTGCGTACATCAGTTGATCATGGAACTGCTTTTGAAATTGCAGGCAAGGGCATTGCAAGTGCCGATGCAATGGTATTGGCGATTGAAAGTGCGGTGCAGTTGAGCAAGCACAAGTGAGTGGTGAGTGTGTTGATTGCAGCACATTGTTGATTTTTTATCAGCCTCTTGATAATTAATGAATGCAGCCCTGAAAGGGCTAAATATGAATAGCCACGGGTTTCAACCCGTGGAAGAAAAATAAAAAACACAGAGCTCCGTAGGAGCGACCTGTTTATCAAATAAGAATTGCATTTAAAATGATTGCCGTAATAGCCGATGATTTTACAGGAGCAGCTGAATTAGCTGGCATCAGTCTGCGTTACGGACTGAAAGTAGAATTGTATACATGTGATATGGTTGCAACAGATGCAGATGTTGTGATCGTTTCAACAGATAGCCGCTCTTTGAATAAAACAGCAGCACTGCAAAAAACAGAACAGGTAGTACAACAAGTGTTGCAGTTGAATCCTATTTTGATTTATAAAAAAATCGATTCTGTCTTACGTGGTTATGTGCTGGATGAATTAAAGTTGCAGATGAAGCTGATGCAAAAAGATCAGGCCCTCATTCTTCCAGCAAATCCATCATTGAACCGAACCGTCAGCAACGGGCAATATTATGTGCAGGGCAAACCGATCAGGGAAACAGGTTTTGCAGCCGATCCGGAGTTTCCTGCAAAGAGTTCTTTTATTAAGGAATTACTGAATGATGATTCTATTGCAGTTCTGCCACATACTGCAACAATACCATCAACAGGAATTGTTTTGGCAGAAGCAACATCAGCAGGAGATGTAAAAACATGGGCTGCAAAAGCAACAAATGAGATGGTGCTTGCTGGTGCAGGTGATTTTTATACGGCCTTGCTGCAACAACGCTATCAGCAACAACCACAGAAAGAATTGCAACTGCAGTTGCCGTTTTTGTATATGTGTGGTACGGCTTATGATCAATCGCAGAAATATATTCAGCAGGTGCAAGAAGAATCACATATCGTGAACTATGTCGGTAAAAACGAATTACAAGAAGAGAATGCTGAGTTTGTTGATCGCTGCACAAACATGTTACAGCAAAAACAAAAAGCCATCATTGCGTTTGATGCAGAACAATTGCCGTTTGATGTTTCAGCAATTCAATTGCGGACAAAGATGGCAGCATTAGTTACAGCAATTGTAAACAAAGCAAGCCCTGCTGAGCTGTTCATTGAAGGAGGCTCAACAGCAACAGCAATCTTGGAAGCTTTGCAAATACAACAACTCATTCCAGTGAATGAGCTCACAAGAGGAGTGGTGCGCATGAAAGCAGGTGACTTGTTCATTACCGTTAAACCGGGCAGTTATGAACTCAGCAAGGAAATAAAACAATTGTTTACATAATAGAAAAAATATCCGTGCTCATCAGTGAAATCCGTGAGCACCCCTAACGATTTGCCATGAACCATTTGCATATAGTCGATTACTTCATCATTTTACTTGTTCTGGGTATAACGCTTTATCTGGGTTTTCGTTTTGCCAAGCGACAAGACACGACGGAGAAATATTTTTTATCAAAAGGAAATTTCCCTGCCTGGGCATTGGGTTTGTCATTGCTGTCCACACTCATCAGTAGCGTAACATTTCTCGGCTATCCTGCACAGGGTTATACGAGCAACTGGATCTTACTCGTGCAAGGTTTAATGGTGCCCATCGTTTTGTTAGGAACCATCTGGTTCATTGTGCCACTCTTCCGCAAAGTAATTGGGTTAAGTACGTACGAGTATTTTGAAAAACGTTTTGGTGTTTTTGCACGTTACTATAGTTCATCATCCTTCATCATCCGGCAGTTTGCAGGTATGGGCACAGTGTTGTTCCTGATCGCCGTTGCCATTCACGAAATGACAACCATCAGTCCTTACATCATTCTTGCGGTTGTTGGTTTTGTGTTGGTATTGGTGAATTTAAAAGGAGGAATGCAGGCTGTTATCTGGCTCGATGTGTTCCAGGGTTTCATGCTATTTGCAAGCGGTATTATTTGCTTGGCTGTATTATTATTCTCTATCAAAGGTGGCGTGCCGGAAGCAATTAAAGTTGCAAGCGAAAATAACCGCACTGGTTTTGGTCCTTACGATTTCCGGTTTGATCAACTCACGTTAATTGTCATGATCATTAACGGAGCGTTTTATGCAATTCAAAAATATGCAACCGATCAAACAGTGGTGCAGCGTTACCTCACAGCTAAGTCCGACAAAGCTGCTGAGAAAGCATCGCTGCTGGGTATTTCACTAACAGTTCCTATCTGGACGATCTTCATGTTTATCGGTACTGCATTGTTTGTGTTTTACAAACAAAACAGTTTGCCAGAAGGCGTGAATGCAGAAGCGGTGTTCCCGCATTTTATTATGACACAGTTGCCAACAGGTGTAATTGGTTTTTTGGTAGCAGCATTGATCTCCGCTGCTATCTGTAGTCTTAGTGCCGATTTGAATTCTCTTGCCGCAGTGGGTATGCAGGATTATTATAAAAAACTACGTCCAAAGAAAACAGATAAAGAATATCTCTACATGAGTAAAACTTTTGTGGTGTTGTCGGGACTAATTTCCATTGCTATCGGTGCTTTGTATTTGGTATTGGGTAACGAAGGAGTGCTCGGCGTTATCTTCACCATCTATGCTATTTTCTCAGGTGGTATTGTTGGTATTTTTCTTTTAGGTTTGTTTAGTGCAAGAGCAAATCGGCAGGGCGTTAACATTGGTATCATCACCTGCATTTTGTTTACAGCTTGGGCTTTCTTAACCAGCACGCCTGTTGGCGTAAAGGAACCAAAACTTTTACTCGATTTAGGTAATTTTAATTTCACACATCATAAGCTCATGCTCGGCGTTTACAGTCATCTTGTCGTGATCGTGGTGGGTTATGTCGCCAGTTTGTTTTTTCCAAAACCAGTACTCGAACCAAATTTGTTGTACAGCAGCTGGAGAGCAAACAGGCATTTATAAATGATAATTATGAAAAAGTTAATTGATAATGTTACCAGCAGCTTTGCTACTATGAAGCCTCTGTTGCGTCGCATGCCGAAGTTTGCATTCGGCATCAAGACCGAAAGCGTCTTGACTCTTGTACGTCCCATTTATAATGCAGCAAATTTCCCGCAGCGTTCGCAGCGAAATCGCAGCGCTCTCTGCGTGAAATCAATTCTTCTCCTCTGCGTCTCTGTGTCTCTGTGGTTCAACTCTTTTGCACAACTCAACACAGATAATCAATACGCCAAACCTCTCAAAGAAGTATTGAACGATATACAAAAGAAATATGGCGTTACCATCAAGATCGATGAGAACCTGGTGAGGAATAAAATGGTAACGTATGCCGAATGGAAATATCGTCCGGATGTAGAAGTAACACTGGATAATATCCTGAAGCCTTTGGATCTGAAAGTGAAGAAAGAAAAAGAGAAGCAATACAAGCTCAGTGCTTATGAATATTACCGCTGGCCGGTGGAAGAAGGTTGGGCAGAAATGGATCGTATCGCTGCACAATACAAAACAGTTGAGGAGTGGGAGAAGCGTAAGGCAGAATTAAAACCCTGTTTAAAAGAAGCATTGCAGTTAACACATTTACCTGTTGTTGCAAACAGCAAACCGATCATTACTCCTAAAAGAACTTTCGATGGATACACGGTTGAAAATATTGCCATCGAGATTTTACCCGGCGTATGGATCAACGGATCATTATACAAACCTTCAAAGTATAAGGGCAAAATTCCTGTCATTTTAAATCCCGATGGTCATTGGGAAAAACAACGTTACCGTGCCGATTGCCAGATCCGTTGTGCAGCAATGGCAAAGATGGGCGCTATGGCATTCAGTTACGATCTGTTTGCATGGGGCGAATCGTTATTGCAATTTAAAAGCGAAGATCATCGCAGAAGTTTAGCCATGACCATACAGGCATTGGGAGGCATCCGTATACTTGATTATTTGTTATCATTAAAAGATGTAGATGCAAATCGTGTGGGCATCACCGGAGGTTCAGGCGGTGGTAGTCATACTGTGTTGATGACGGCGTTGGACGATCGCATTAAAGTATCGGCACCGGTTGTTTCATTATCTTCTTATTTCTACGGCGGTTGCCCTTGTGAAAGTGGAATGGATATTCATGCATGTGGCGGCAGAACAAACAATGTGGAGATCGCTGCAATGGCCGCACCTCGTCCGCAGTTGGTGGTAAGTGATGGTGGCGATTGGACCGATA
>JAACZX010000495.1 GCA_009996555.1 Chitinophagaceae bacterium
CTTCGAGACTTAGTGGTTCAAATGGGTAACGAAGAAGTTAACCACAAAGACAGAAAGACACGAAGATGCACGAAGAATTCCTTAGTGATCCTTTGTGCCTTCGAGACTTAGTGGTTCAAATGGGTAACGAAGAAGTTAACCACAAAGACAGAAAGACACGAAGATGCACGAAGAATTCCTTAGTGATCCTTTGTGCCTTCGAGACTTAGTGGTTCAAATGGGTAACGAAGAAGTTAACCACAAAGACAGAAAGACACGAAGGTGCACGAAGAATTCCTTAGTGATCCTTTATGCCTTCGAGACTTAGTGGTTCAAAAAAAGTAATTGCTATGACGCAAAAAGAATTAAATAACGAACGCCTTGCTGCTGAAGCAAAACAAAAAGAACTGCAATTCTTTACCCGCAGGCATTTCTTAAAAGAAAGTGCTATGGGCTTTGGTGCATTGGCGTTGGGTTCATTACTCGGCAGCTGTGGTAATAACATGGGCATGGCTTCATCACCAGTGTTTGATGCTGCACATCCGTTGGCACCACGTATGCCTTTCTTTCCTGCAAAAGCAAGATCAATTATTTATCTGCACATGGCAGGTGCGCCATCGCAACTGGAATTGTTTGATTACAAACCAGAGTTGGCAAAACTGAACGGACAGGATTGCCCGCCTTCTTTACTTGAAGGAAAAAAGTTTGCGTTCATTCGTGGTGTACCAAAAATGTTAGGGCCGCAGGCAAATTTTAAACAGCATGGAAAGAGTGGTTTATGGGTAAGTGATTATCTGCCGCATTTTTCAACGATAGTTGATGATGTATCCATTATTAAATCAGTTACAACCGATCAGTTCAATCATGCGCCTGCACAATTGCTGATGCATACAGGTAGCGCAAGATTAGGACGACCAAGTGTTGGCAGTTGGGTAACGTATGGTTTGGGATCGGAAAATCAAAACCTGCCTGGCTTTGTGGTGTTAACTTCAGGCGGTAATAATCCCGATGCCGGTAAGAGTGTATGGGGCAGTGGATTTTTGCCGAGCGTTTATCAAGGAGTGCAATGCAGAAGTGAAGGTGATCCTGTTTTATTCATCAATGATCCGCAAGGTATCGACAGAGATTTACGCAAAGCCTCGATCGATGCAATTAATAAAGTGAACCAGGAACAATACAAAGAGTTTAATGATCCTGAAATTCTTTCACGCATTTCGCAATATGAAATGGCGTATAAGATGCAGATATCAGTTCCTGAAGTAATGAACATCAATGATGAGCCGGAATACATTCGTGAAATGTATGGCGCACAACCGGGCAAAGGAAGTTTTGCCAACAATGTATTGCTTGCACGCAAACTTGTAGAGAAAGGTGTGCGTTTTGTGCAGTTGTTCGATTGGGGTTGGGATACACATGGCACCAGTGCAGATGGTGCGGTTGATATTGGATTGATCAATAAATGCAGACAGGTTGATAAGGCAATGACGGCATTGATACTTGACTTAAAACAACGGGGACTGTTAGACGAAACACTGGTGATTTGGGGAGGAGAGTTTGGCCGCACACCCATGCAGGAAAACCGTGATGGAAAAGAAATGCCGTTCAAAGGAAGAGATCATCATGCAGAAGCATTTAGTATGTGGATGGCAGGTGGCGGTATTAAAGGAGGAAGAACGTATGGAGAAACAGATGAAATTGGTTACAGTATTACAAGTGGTAAAACAGAAGCATTCGATATACAGGCAACGATCCTGAACCAGCTTGGTTTCGATCATGAAAAATTTACGTATGAATTCCAGGGCCGACCATTCCGTTTAACAGATGTGAGCGGAAAAGTAATCAACGATATTCTTGCATAGCAATAACAACAACTATGAAACAAGACAGACGACATTTTATTCCCTTCCAATGATAAATTCAAACTGTTGTTTATGCAAACCAGTTGGGGTTTCAATGGAAACATTGATGCATTTTGTGCAGCATCAAAAAAAGAAGGATACGATGGTATTGAAGTGTGGTGGCCAACAGAAGAAAAAGCACAGCAGGAATTATTTGCGGCATTGAAGAAACATGATCTGCAGATAGGATTTTTATGCGGAGGTTCGCAAAGCAACTGGCAGGAGCATCTTGCAACCTTCAAAAAGAATCTTGATGCAGCAACGTCAAACACAACTCAAAGACCGCTGTACATCAATTGCCATTCAGGAAGAGATTATTTTACGTTCGATCAGAATCAGCAATTCATTTCTTATACAACGCAAAAGAATAAAGAAACCGGTATTCCTATTTATCATGAAACGCATCGTGGAAGAATGATGTTTGCTGCACATATCACCCGACAATTCATTGAAAAAAATCCTGAACTGCGTTTAACACTTGATATATCTCATTGGTGTAATGTGCATGAAAGTTTATTGGCCGATCAGAAAGAGACGGTTGATCTGGCGTTAAGCAGAGTGGGGCATATTCATTCACGTGTTGGTCACCAGGAAGGGCCGCAGGTAAATGATCCACGTGCACCTGAGTGGGAAGCAACAGTAAAACAACATTTGGCGTGGTGGGATAAAGTGATAGAACGCAAGAAAGCAAACGGCGAGCAAATGACCATCTTAACAGAGTTTGGTCCGCCGAATTATTTGCCCACGTTGCCCTATACACGTCAGCCTGTTGCTGACCAATGGGCTATTAATGTGTACATGATGCAGATGTTGAAGAAGAGATATGAGGGATGAGTAATGAGTGCGTTTCGTCAGACGCCCTCGTCGGACGAATAATTAAAGACTTAAAATAAAAATCAACCAGCTTTCCGCTTTTTATGCTATTAACGGTTTCAGAATTTATCGGTCGTTTTCATCCGGTGCTGGTGCATTTGCCCATTGGTATTTTGTTGATCGCAGCAGTGTTCTATGTGTTGTCACTGCGTGAGCAATACAAAGCACTGCAACAGGCAACATCAATAGCACTATTGCTGGGTATGTTAAGTGCAGTTGGTTCCAGCATCAGCGGTTATCTTTTATCCATCAGCGGCGATTACGAAGCTGAGATGGTGAGCACACATAAATGGATGGGCTTTGCTGTTGCTGCTGTTGCCATTGTTTCTTATTTCTTTCATACAAGAAAGAACAATGCAGTAAAGTGGACGATCGGGTTAATGACGCTGCTCATTTTTATTACAGGTCATTCAGGTGGTTCCATTACACATGGTGCTGATTATCTCACAAAATCACTCAGCCCATCCGTTGAAAAGAAAGAACACAAGCCAATTGCCAATGTGCAGGAAGCTGTATTGTACAACGATGTAGTACAACCAATCCTCGAAGAAAAATGTTACAGCTGTCATAATGCAGCCAAGCAAAAAGGAAAACTTCGTTTAGATGGTCCGGAATGGATCAGTAAAGGAGGTAAACAGGGTGAAGTGGTGATCACTGGTAAAGCTGATGAAAGCGAACTCATCAAACGACTATTGTTGCCCAAGCAACACGAAGACCACATGCCGCCGAAAGAAAAACCGCAGTTGAGTGAAAAAGAAATAGCGCTGTTGCACTGGTGGATCAATTCGGGTTTGTCGTTCGACAAGAAGGTAAAAGACCTTGCGCAAACAGAAAAGATAAAGCCTGCATTGCTGAGTTTGCAATCAAT
Organism: Chitinophagaceae bacterium; assembly: GCA_009996555.1. Taxonomy (GTDB): domain Bacteria; phylum Bacteroidota; class Bacteroidia; order Chitinophagales; family Chitinophagaceae; genus Lacibacter. The sequence goes on from JAACZX010000495.1 coordinate 3,619, forward strand.
ATCAAATGAAACAAAAGAAAAACCAAGACTTCCTGAAGAACCTGTTGATGCAGCAGATGCGGCCACTATTAAAAAACTTACAGACAGGGGAGTAGTGGTTTTGCCTGTTGCACAAAACAGCAATTACCTGATGGCAAATTTTGTTACAGTACAAAATTTAAAGGAAGAAGATATAAAGCTGTTGTTGTTGATTAAAAAACAATTAGTGTGGTTAAAGCTGGGTAACCAACCGGTGAATGATGCAATGCTTGCAACAATTGCTCAATGCAAAACAATCACCCGCTTAGATCTCAATCAAACAAAAATTACTGATAAGGGAATAGTACATCTGCAACAACTACCCAACCTGCAAACGCTCAACTTAGTTGGTACAGCTGTTACTGCAAATGGATTATTGCAATTAAAAAGCAACAAGCAATTGCAGGCTGTTTACATTTATCAATCTGCTGTTGATAAAAAAGAATATGCTGCCTTGAAAACTGCATTTCCTGAAACAATAATTGATACCGGTGGGTACAGTGTGCCAACACTTGCCAGCGATACAACCGTGTTTACAAAGCCTCAGTAAGAAGCAGATAACTAGTTTAGATAAAGCAAGCAGTTGTTTAAACGGAATGTTTTATGCATTTCGCTTTTTGTCTGCATTTGCCTTTCGTTTAATATTCAAATACTCCGAAGGAAGCAGATTGAATTTTGCTTTGAATGATTTTGCAAAATAATTAGGTGTAGAGAAACCAACTGTATATGCTATTTCTGCAATGGTCAATTCGCTTGTTTCCAGTAACTGTGCAGCTTTATCAAGTTTTACCGAGCGGATGAATTCTACCGGTGTTTGCCCGGTAAGTTCAAGAAGTTTGCTGTAGAGTGTACTTCTGCTCATGCCAACATGTTTACTTAAGGTTTCAACAGACAGTTGGGTGTCGGTCAGGTTATCTTCAATATAAAGAATGATTTTTTGAATGAGTTTATCTGCAGAGGATTCCACTTCAACTTTCTTCGGAACTACTTCCACTCTTTTTGAATAAGTGTTCCTGAGTGTGTCGTTTAAAACCAAAAGGTTTCTGATTTTTGCATTCAGTACTTCAAAGTTAAACGGCTTTGTAATGTAATCGCTTGCACCTGTCTTTAACCCGGTGATCTGATTTTTTTCTTCTGTCAACGCAGTTAAAAGAATAACAGGAATATGCCCTGTCCGTTTATCTGCTTTTATCTTTTTGCACAACTCAATACCATCCATGTGCGGCATACTGATGTCGCTTACAATTAAATCGGGATGCACAGCCAATGCTTTTTGCCAGCCTTCCAATCCATTGGTTGCTTCAATTACTTTGTATTGCAAACGCAGATTTTCTTTCAGATAAAAACGGAAGTCATCATTGTCTTCTACCAACAAAACAGAACGTATAACAGAATTATTCAGCACCGGCTTTTCTTCAACTGCAGTTTCTTCTGCATCAGGAGTTTCAGCAACAGGTTCAACAGTTAAAATATGTTCCTGTTGCTCTGTTGTTCCCGGTATTGCCAATTCCTTGTAGGGGATCTCAACAATGAAGCTGCTTCCTTTTTGCGGTTCGCTTTTTACAGCAATGGTTCCGCCATGCATTCTCACAAATTCTTTGGTAATTGACAAACCAATACCGGAGCCCTGGTTAAGAATGGAGGCTGCTGTTGTATTTTGAAAGAAACGTTCAAAAATAACTTCCTGTTTATCGTAGGGTATGCCAATGCCGGTATCGCAAACGTGTATTGCAATAACAGAGCTGTCAACATGATCACAGCTTTCCTTCTTTTCAATTTCAAGACTGATGGTGCCACCTTCCAGCGTGAACTTAAAAGCGTTTGATAAAAGATTGAACAGGATACGTTCTGTTTTATCAGGATCAAAGACGGTGTAAAATTTCTCTACATTACTTGCAAAGGAAAAATTTATTTTCTTTCGTTCAGACAGATCAAGAAAAGAATCAAACACTTCTTTCAGGAAAGCGATCAGGTCGCCATCCTTTGTTTGTAATTTCAATTCCTGTTCTTCCATTTTACGGAAGTCGAGCAGTTGGTTTACAAGGTTCAGCAAACGCTTGCCGTTTCGCTTGATCATATTCAGCTGAACACGAAGCGTATTATCTTTTTCCTGTTCAATGAGGCTATCCACCGGGCCAAGTATCAGGGAAATGGGTGTCCTGAATTCGTGGCTGAGGTTCGTAAGGAATTTCAACTTTAACTGGTCCAGTTCATGAATGCGTTCTGCTTCCTTTCGTTCCTGCTCTGCACGAAAACCTTCCTGCTCAAGTTGAAACGCACTTCTGATCTTTTCAATACTTCTATGTCGTAAATAAATTAATGCACCCGCAACAAGCAAGGTATAAAAGACGTAAGCATAAATGGTGCGCCAAAAAGGAGGGCGCACATATATTTTTACAGATGTTCCTTTGGTATTCCACACCCCGTTATTATTACTTGCTCTTACACGAAAAACATAATTGCCGGGAGAAATATTAGTGTACGAAACAGTTGAAGCATTACCTATATTGATCCAGTCTTTATCAAATCCTTCCAGTTTGTATTCATACTGGTTTTGTTCGGGTGCTGTATAATTTAATCCCACAAACGATAATGCAAAGCTTTGTTTATAATCAAGTGTTATTTTACTGGCTGTGGTAATATTTTCTTTTATAGGTCCACTTTCCGATGGCACTACCGACCTGTTGGATATTTTCAGATCGGTAATAATAACAGGCGGTATGGTTTTATTCTTTTTAAGATTAGCAGGGTTGAAATAGTTGAAACCTTCATGTCCGCCAAAAAACAGATCGCCATTTTGCAGGCGCAGTCCTGATCCAAGAATAAACGTGTTGTGCTGGATACCGTTATGGTAATTATAGTTATTGATAACTTTTGCTTTTGCATCAAAACTGCTGATCCCTTTGTTTGTACTTATCCATAGCAAACCATTTTTATCTTCAAGAATTTTGTAGATATTATTATTGGTCAATCCGTCTTTTTCTGAGAAGGAAATAAATTGCCCGGTTTGCTGATCAAAAAAGCCCAGACCACCACCAAATGTTCCAGCCCAGATGTTTCCATTTCTGTCTTCCAGTAATGAAAGCACTTTATCATTCGGCAACTTGCTGTTTTGCGTTGTGTAAACTTTAAATTTCCTTGAAACAGGATTATAAACTGCAACGCCTCCGCCATGTGTGGCAATCCATATATCCGCATTTTTTGTTTCCACAATATCACGTATGTATGCGTTTACAGGTAAGTTGATGTCTGTTGGTAAAGAGGGGCGGGGTGTTAACCTGAACAATGTTTCATTGTTATTGTCCAAAACAAAAATTCCGTTTCCGTTTGTACCAATCCATTTGTAACCTTTTCTGTCTTCTTTAATGGAATAAATTTGATTCGAAGCAATATCTGCTGTTTTTGTTCCCGGTAACTTCTGTTCATATTTCCCGGAAGAGGGATCATAAATAAAATACCCGTCATCAAAGGTTCCGATAAACAATTGACCAGTTGTTGTCATGGTCAACGTCATAATTGCAAGCCGTTTACTTTCCGGGCGCTTTGACTTAATATTTATTTGCTGAAATAATTTTGTTCCTGGATCAAACAAACTGAGTCCGCCATTATCTGTGCCAACAAAAACAAGACCGTCTTTTGCTTCTGCAAAAGATGTAACAATCGGCGCATCCAGTCCCTGTTTATCAAAGGGGTTACTCTGTATTAAATTAAACAGGTTAAGGTTTTTATCATACTTGCAAATACCGCCCAGGAAAGTGCCCAGCCAGCAAATGCCTTCTTTCGCCAGGTACACATAGTGAATGCTGTTACTTGAAAGACCATTCGTATTGCGGGGGTCAAAATGGTAGCCTGCAATAGTTTTTGTTTTTACATCCAGTATGTTCAATCCTTTGGAGGTACCAATCCACAATTTATTAAAATCGTCAACCGCTATAGAATAAATATAATTACTGTTGAGGGTTTGTTGATTTCCTTCGGTATGCATGAACCTGGTAAATTCTTTTCCATTGCGTGCTAACAGGTTTAACCCGTTATTGGTTCCAACCCAAATATTTCCATCCCTGTCTTCAGTAATTGCAAGTACATGGTTGCTGCTTAAACTTGAAGGATCGGGTACTGCATGCCGAAAAGAAGTAAGTGAATTCGATTCTCTGTTATATAAAAACAAACCATCGGGTGTTCCAATCCACATCCGTTGCTTACTGTCTTCCAAAAGAGCATTGCATGTTTTTGTAAACCTTGAACCATTACTTGGATTGAAATCGGAAATGCGTTGCGTTTTTTTATCCATGATGTTGATCCCATCAAAATGGCCGATCCATAATTTCCCCTGGAAATCG
>JAACZX010000496.1 GCA_009996555.1 Chitinophagaceae bacterium
ATATCAATGAATTGCTGCAATTCTTTTTGTTGCCACTCGTGGAGTTCTTCAAATACTTCCAATGTAGTTGTGATCTCCAATTCGATTTTGAAGAGGAAATGGAGCATCTGCAGTCTTATCAGATCTATAAAGATGTTAGCGTCGGTTATGGCGATTTTCATGAAGGAATGTTATCCAGAATGTCTCTAAAAGCAGCCAGTTTTTGGTTGTTTAAGGCTGCGGCTTTGGAAGTTGAAATTACATCTTCTGCTACAGCTTTTATAAGGAGTTGTAAGAAACGATCTGATCCTTCTTTACCGCTAAAAACATGGAATTCTTTTTCCTTTGTTTTATAGCGATTGTAATTGATCATGAAAAATTTATGGTATGATGCAGTTATGATGCCAAGGTTGAGTGAACGATACATGATGGCAGAAAGTGAAATGCCGTAGTCGGCAGCAATGAGCGAAAGCTCCTGCATGAATACTTTTGTTCTTTTATTACCGAAGTATTGTTTTAATTTCTCTTCGGGTAACAGCATTGCTCCTGCGAACATGTCGCAATATTTTTCTGAAAGTTTTTCGTCTAAGTGTGAAAGATCAAGGTATAAATGTGCAAGCTCGTGGAGTGCAGTGAAGCGTTTGCGCACAAGCGGAATGTTGCTGCTGTTATTAAATACGATTACCGGAATTTTATTCTGCACGATAGTGCTCATTCCTGAGAATGCTTCATCGACTTCTATAGGCAATACTTTTATGTTATGCTCTTCGAGCATTTCAATTACATTAATGAGTCCATCGGTTCCGATGTTCCACTCTTCTCTTAAATCTTTTGCTGCCTGTTCTACATCTTCGGGAGTAGCTGCATTTTTTGCTTTTGCCGGGAATGGCATGTTGTTGTTAATGCCTAATAAATCTTCGAGTTCAAGGTAACGTTCAAGGTGTTCGGCAGTTTTGTTGATGATCTTATCCTGCTCTCTTATGGGCAGTTTCTTCAACTTACGGAAACGGATATCCTCTAACGAAACAGTAGCTTCACGAAAAAAGTAATCGGGATTAAGGTCTAATGCTTTACTTAGTGTTGAAAGTATTTCACTGTCGGGTTTGGCTTCGCCTGTTTCCAGACGATTGATGAATTGTTTGTTCCATTTTCCGTTGGTAGCATCTGCCAGATCCTGCAGGGAGTAGCCCTTCATTTTCCTGGCAGCTTTGAGGCGTTCAGGGAAACTATTGGTCATAGTTGTTGTAGTTGGTTGAATTTAAGTGATAAAATCCACAAAGCTGTGGACAAATTTAAGTTGATTTGTCTATTTTGTCCAAAAGTATTTTTATATTTGAACTGGAAAATAAAAACCCCAGCAGATATTACGAGTATCGACCGGGGTTATAATTCGGTGGGATTCAGTGCAGTATCCGATGTAGAAAACCTACATTACCGAAGTTTGTTTGTATTAACAAGAACAAAGTAAGCACATTGCGATAAATCTGCAAATTGTGGCTTTACCTCCTTCAGACGAACTCTTCCAACAACCTGCGCCGGCTAGTAACTCCTGATCCGTGAGAACGGAGTGTATTTTCTTACTCATAAAAAAAATCATGACATGAGTAAAAAGAATCAGCATGTGGTCCCGCATGGAAAAGAATGGGCAGTAAAAGGTGCCGGAAACGGCAAGGCAACCGTGATTGTTCCCACCCAACAGGAAGCAATTGCCAAAGGAAGAGAAATTGCTCAGAACCAAGGTTCGGAGTTATTAATTCACAATCGTCAAGGCCAGATACGTGAAAAGAATACGTATGGTGTTGATCAACATCCGCCGAAAGGCTAAAAGGAGGTAACTATGAGCTATCCAAGGTATGAAATTAACAAGGACGCAAAAGGAGAATTCAGATTTAACCTGATCAGTGCTAACTACAAAGTAATTCTTGTGAGCGAAGGTTATACCAGCAAGCAGAATTGCTATAATGGTATTGAATCATGTCAGAAGAATTCACCCAAAGATGAGCGTTACCAACGACTCACATCAAGCAACAGTAAGTATTATTTTAATCTGACGGCAGAAAACGGCCACATTATTGGTACAAGTGAATTGTATGATTCCTATTCCGGCAGAGAGAATGGTATAGATGCTGTTAAGCGTGACGGTCCAACGAAAACTATTGTTGATAAAACATAGTTTTTTGTAAAGCACTCCTGAAACGAAGTGAGGAGTTTATTTTTTCATTTTTAAACATCGTTACATGAACAGAAATGTTACCCATTATTTGGCGAAAGACCAGATAAGGATTTGCCATTCAAATAAGGTTTGCCTTGAAGCAAGAGGGAGAAATGCAGAGGTGATTACAACAGCCGTTGCTGTACTGTTATTTGCAAGTGCGATTTATTATTTAAGCAAGGCATCGTAAGTTCAAGTGTAGAGGGTTGTTCTAACAGGGCAACCCTTTCTTAAACAGCGATGATTACCGGAGCATTATTTCCTACTAAAAAATCAGGTAATGGATAGTTACGAAAACTTTCAACCGAACAGCGAAGAAGAAAGACTGTGGACGGAGCAGTATAACGGGCTGTCAAACTATATCTCTGAAAGAATCAGAGGGCTTGATCAAAAGGAGCGATTGCCTGTTTTAAGAAGTTTAGAACCAACTGATCTTTCATTGATGAATCTTTATTTGCAAGCATTAAAGAGGGAGGATTATGAAACCTGCGTTGTTGCTAAAGAATTATTATTAGAAAGAGGATTTTCTATTCCCAATTAGAAAACTGAAAGGGGATAGTGGCCACGAATTACACGTATGGTCACGAATCAGTAAAGGGTGTCAATTGTTGGCCACAGATAGACGCAGATAAGCACAGATGAAATTCAATTTGTTTATTAAGCCGATATACAGAATGGGCTAAGAAAGCGACGAATCAGTGTACAACTGCTTCACTACGTGTTCATGGACCCACCAGGGCATGTTTTCGGTTTTGGGATTGAAGTTTTTCTGGTCGTCGATTTCTGCAACGGGTTCGATACTTCTTTCTTCGGTGGAGTTATCGAATAAATAAATGCGATGACATAGCGGGATGATTTGTGGCAGAACCAGTAGTGATTCGTCGTATCGTTTTAGAATCTTTTCTTCCGGTACATCGTGACCACCAGACAATACCCGTTGCTTCACCCTGGCAATATTGATTGCGGGATCGACCGTGCAAATAAAATAGAGGTAATTTTTATACCCTGCATTCAGACTTTGCTTGAGGAAATTGATTTTAGAGGGATGGCTTAATACTGTTTCAAACGTAAAGGTTTCTTCGTTCAACAGCAGGCGGTAGCGAATAAAATCGGCAGCCAGTGCTGCATCATATGGTGAAACTGTATCTTTTACGATTAACATTCCTTCTGCACTGCGAATGCTTACAGTAGTATTTTCGTCTGCTGCTTTTTGTAGCCAGCTTTTGCCCGTTGTTTGAAGGAAGCTGTTAAACTCTTCATCGGAAATTTTAATATTGAACTGCGCAGGCAGGTTAAGTACTCCTTTTTCATTGAGGGCTTTTTCAATTTCGTCGGCATTTACAAAGGGGCCGCTGTAAAAATTATTCCTCACCGCCTGGAGAATGGTGCTTTTGCCGCTACCGTTTGGGCCGGCCATGATGCGGAGCCGCTTACCTGGTGACTGCATGCAGTACTTTGGAAGTGTTGTATTTAACGTAGAAAGCCTGACGGTTTGTTTTCGATTCTACGGGGCTTATATGCCCTTGTGCAGAAATCTTGATGAGGCTATTGTCTTTCACATACACCCTTTCAATTCCGAGAGCTTTTGCTTCTGCTGCTGCATTAAAGCCTGCCTGAACGGTAATGTTTTTAACAATGGAATAGGCGTCTGCTTTGTCTTCCACTTCGGAAAAATTATATGGACGAGCATGGGTCTTCACAGCCGTTTTTACGACAACTCTTGCGTATTGTCGACGACCAAAACGTGCACTTTTATTGGCTATTCTCCTGCGTTCCATTGAGCTAATTTACAAAAAATTAAATTATTGCTGTTTTGTCCACTATGTCAGGTAAAATATCTTCTTTGAAACTGTGCCTTTGAATCAAATACTTGGTTGAGAATAGTTTATTTTACTTCTTCCGTCTTATTTTTCAGAAAGGCATATAAACTTTCTTTGTGTGTATTTATGAAACTTTCTGTGGAGTTTATTATATGTAACATCAGATTTTTTCTAAAAGCATGATCACTGTTTATTCTTTTTAAAAGTGCAGGATTTCCGAGATTAATTTCGAGACCGTCAAAGTCTTCCAATGTTAGATAATATGGCCATATTGAATCTTCAGATTTTTCTCCATTCACATATTCTGTTAGCATTCCCTTCTCGGATAATATTCCTACATCCATGGTATTCTCAAAATGAGGGCTGAAAGACTCTATCCCAAAGTATAAAGTAGCATTATCAAATTCTTTGTATTTAATCCAAATCTGGGAATATAGATTGGCGGTATTATCTCCAGCATATACATTGAAATCCTTGTTAAGTCTTTCGATCAAACCAATGATTGTTTCCTGCCTGAATTGTTCTGTTAATGTATGTAAGGCATTTTTAAATTTCTGACTGATATATTCAGCTTCTTCAAAATTTGCAATCATTAAATGCTGCATTTCTTTTTCCAAATGATTATCCATCGTGAAAGTTATTTTCTTTAGTAGTATGATGTATTGCCGTAGCGATTCTCTGAGAATTGGTGAGCTTGCTGTTTCCTCTAAACACTGCGTAAGCCAGGGAATGATGTCGTCTTTGTATGATAGGATATAAAAGTCTTTGCCGCTTTCCAAATTGTCCTTACTAAACCGGGAAGGCTCTGTTCCTTGCGGTGTCAGATAAAAAACGGTGTTGGTTTTTTTATTGTAGTTACAATATCTTACTACCTGTTTAGGCTGCTCCGTAAAGGCATCTATTTTGTTTTCGATTGTTATTGCGATATTGTTTTTGTCCTGTAGATATAGATCTAAGGAGCCACCCTTTTCTTTACCATCATCTATTACCCTTGCACCAATCGGTTTATTCGTAAATACTTTTGTTGATTGCAGGGCTGGTTTTTTATCAGCAGGCAAATTAGCAATTGAGGGAATAGCCAGAAATTTTTCTAAAAAAACATGGCCCATCAGGTGTGAGCCTTCGGGATTCAAAAGCTCATATAGGAAAGGTGTATGCGCCTTTGTTTCACTTTTTTCAAGTTTGAGAATTGAAAAGAGATTAAAGCACTCTCCTTTACTTTTTTCTAATGCTTTGTGATTTTGAAGGATTGTGTGTGCACTCGTGAGCAAGTGTTGGGTTTTTTCAATCATTATATAATGGGATTATGATTTTGTATATTTCAAAAGTCGTTTTGCTAATGTAAGGTTTATGTTCAAGTATGAACCAGTAGATGTTGAAGATTAAAACAAAGGAGTTTTTTATTTTTAATGGGAAAGTATATACCTAATAAGCATCTTATTTATCTTGATCAGTTTGCATTGAGCAGGCTGGTAACATTTAATCCCGGAACCATATGGGAGCGGCTGCGCCATTTGTTAGAGAAGGGTGTTGAGGAAAGGAAAATTATTGTGCCTTATTCACTTGACCATTCGATGGAATCTTGTACTTCTGATATGGAGCTGGCTGAAAGAGAAGATGCTTTTCTTTTTGATTTAAGCAAGGGGTTTATGTTGGATATTGAAGCGAAGATTGCGGCAAAGTATATCGTGCACATGGTTAGGAATAAAAGGATCGGCATTACGATTTTTAGAAAAGACGCAACCCACAAAGCTCTGGGTACAAAAGAATCACAAGCACAATTTGCTGAACGAAGAGAAAAATATGAGCAAATGATCAAAGAGGGTACTTCTCAGCTCAATACTTTCCGTGAAATCGCCCGAGATGGTAAGAAGCCAGATAAGAAGTTGGTAGAAACCTCTTTGCAGATACTTGTCTCAAACTATCAACAGAATATGATCTTACGCCTCAAACAATATAGCCGTTATGGATTTTACGATAAACGGAAAATTGAATTCAGTTTTATCAGCATACCCTTTTGGGCAGATGTGTTTATGGAAATAATGATACATAATCATCAGCTTACACAGGACGAGGCTAAAAAAGCCATGCACTTGCTTGAAAGGGAGGGCTTAAGAAAAGTAATGCCTACCCAATATATACGTGCAGCTATTGAAGCAATGATGATGGTAAAACAGCAAGCTGAAAAAGTAAATGACCATGTTGATATAATACGACTTTGCACGGCTTTACCTTTTTGCGATATCGTATTAACTGATAAGATGCGGCGTTATGATATAACAACAATGCAGCTTGATGCTGAATTTAAAACAGAGATTTACAGCGGTACGAAAGAACAGTTGGCACTATTTGAGGAGAGATTATCCAGCATTGTCGAAAATTAAATGTGTACTGACTAAAAATGAAGACAACTTGCTTGAGTGTTATTTGCGAGCAGCATTTTTGGAAACCCGAGCCTTCTTTTTAGAAGCTTGAGGTTTATACTGCCTTACATCGTCAGATGTAATTGATTCAACTTCTTTAAGAAATTCAATTAAAGTTAACCCAAAGCCATCTGCAAGTGATATTAGAGTTGTGTACTGCGGATCCTTTTTACCAGTTGAAATCTTTTGGACAAGCGAATATTCTAAACCCGAATTGGATGCAAGACTTCTAAGACTTGTTACATTAGGAGAACCGGCCAAGCCCTTGTTGATGTCTATTAATTTCCGGACACAAATGGCTAGGTGAAGTTTCGCAATATTTTTTTCGGTTACTGTCACTAAGGCTCAAAGTCCTTGCTTTTCCTAATTCTATTGACGAACGTACATCAGATGAAAATTTTTATTACCTTTAGTTAGGATACTTTCTTTAATTATCGGCTTTCCAAAAGCACACGATAATGACTGTAAAAAGGATTTGTATGCAGCAGGTTGAACTGGCTAATGATGAAAGCGCCTTAGAGACTTTTCGTAAAGGTGATGAGACAGGATTTGCTTTCCTGTTCAGGGTGTATTATCCTGTACTGGTTGTATTTGCGTGTAAGTTTACGAGTAGTACTTTGGCTGAAGAAATAGTGAATGAATCCTTTTACAAAATATGGGTGAAACGCAGCAGCATCAATTCTCTCTCTCATTTTAGAAGTTACCTATATAAAATTGTTTATCATGATTGCCTGAAAGCAAAACATGAGGCTAACCCTGCAACTATCCCCGAAAACTTTGCTGATGATTTTGACTACAGTTCAGAATTGATCAGAAGTGAAACGCTACGGCAACTCTACCATGCAATTGATAATTTGCCAGCGCAATGCAAGACCATCGTTACAGAGCTTTATGTGAACGGAAAGACTGTGCGTGAAATAGCTGATGCGATGGGGCTGGCAGTGAGTACAGTAAAGGCGCAAAAGGCGAGGGGTATATTGCTGTTGAAGGAAAAGCTAGGAAATGTTGATCCTAGCGTGCTTTTATTAGCTACTCTCTTTTCCTGATTGATGTTTATCAATTTTTGCCGGGTTTTTATTCTGCAAGTTTCCTTTTCAAAAAAACTTTCAAGCCCACTCCTCTATTTATTGCGAGCCTTCATTTTACCAGTTCAATTTGTTATGTTTGTTTTTATAGGCAATGTCATTCATTTTTAATTGCTTGTCCGATAAGCGAGGGCTGTGTATGCCGATCAATTACCACTGTGCTACCTATTTTACGTGCAACTTTATGGGATAAATACATCGTGAATATTTATAAGCGCCTATGCATGCAAACAGATTGCATCCATACGTTTCATTTTTGTGTTTCAAAACGAATTCTATGCAACTATACATTCTGTTATTTATTGCTGCTGTGGCTGGTGCCCTGCTTACATGGATCATCCGAAAGCTTGTTTTTGAAAAGAATCATGTTTCTAAAATCAGTTACGAGAATCTCGAGCGGGAGAACCAGGAACTCATTATTGATAAA
>JAACZX010000100.1 GCA_009996555.1 Chitinophagaceae bacterium
ATCCATTTTGCCAGGAAATCATACCTCGTCTTTACATAGTCAGCATATTTTTTATCGCCGGTTGTTTCAGCTGCACGTTGAAATGCTGAATAGGTTACCCCCCACTCATAACTTGTTAAACGGAAATCGCCTTGCTTCAACACCGTATTTGTATCCAATGCATTTATATCGGTTACGGCTGCTCCTGTTTTTTTATTCATCATCTCCGCAGGTGTAACAGCATTGAGATAATTGTATACTCTGTCCACTACTGCCTTTACACTTTCTTTTGAAGGTGCTCCGTATGGTGTGGGATAATCCACTTTCATGGCGTGTAACGGCGTAGTTACATCGTTTTGTTTTGGCTTTGGTTTAACCTGGGCAACAGCGGCGGTTGCAATAACGGCAAGAGCAGCACTAACAGCAATTTTTTTCATGGCAATTCAGTTTCTTTTATTCTGCTAAATATATTACCTCTTTATTGAACAAGAGATGCTTTTAACGTAATCGATTTCGATAAAGTGGGTTTTCTTTGAGAACTATCTGCGTAAATGAAAAAGACAGGTGTTTTACTTCCTGTCCTTTCCGAACGATTGATTGCTGCAAAACAAAGTTTACCATTTAAACGGCAGGTAATAATCTCTAGCCATCAGTCTAGCTCTTGCAGCAGAAGCTGAGCCAGATGCTATACCTGATTTTATTAATTTTTCATATACCCTGTCTGCAATGAAAGAAGGGTCATTTCTTCGTAAGGTAACTCGTAGCAAATCAGCCCAGCGTGTACCTTCAAACGCATTTTCTAATGCTCCTTCCTGAATTAATCCGCTTTCAATACTTAATAGACTGTCTGCTACCGGAATTGACACATTTAGCAAATTTGCTCTTGCCCGAATACCGATATTTCTATACCAGTCTGCACGGTAATAAGGTACACCATTGTTACTGTTACGTCCGTCAAAGTTAAATGGATAAGGTTCCCGTAACGTGTTATGGTAATTCGTTACATCGCTACCCGGTGCAGGATATGCCCCTGCAAAACCATTATTCCAAAGCCCCCATGCAAGTAAATACTTACCCGATCTGTTAGCAGCTTCAGCAAAACGTAAATGCAAATGAGTTTGGCGAAATAAAAACCATTTGCCATTTTTCAAAAGGGGATTGGACGCAGTAGATGTATTCCATCCAATATAATTATACAAAAACTTCATTGCAACAGGCTGCCCGCCAATATTCATTGTGCTCAGTAATTTTCTGGCATCATAAGGAATCCCTTGACCACGGTCATTTGAACGTTGGGTTTGGCCATCCCACATATCATAAATGCGCTGAGATGGCTGTACCTGATAATCTCCACCAATGGGAGAAAACAGTTTAATAAGTTTATTATCTGGTCTAAACTTACTGTCAAACGGCAAAACCCACACCCACTCTCTTCTTACACCATCGCTGTTAAATGGATTTTCAAATATGGTTCTCCATCCTTCGTTATACACAAGTGTGCTGGCATCACCTGGTCTCGTATAAACTACATCATGATCTACGTTGCCTGTACCCCACCAGCCGAGCTTGTATTGAGAATAGTAGTTTTCACCAAAATCACCGGCTGTTGCAGTTTCCATTACTTGGCGGTAGTATTCTGCAGCTTTCTGATAATTGTTCTTCCATAAATAAAGATCACCCAACATAATCCTTTTGTTGATGTAGAATTTTTCAGTGGGGTAACCATCCACTGTAATATTAAGGTTAGTACCGGATGGATATACGTTTTTAAAAGGTATTGCTTCAGTTACAGCAATCAGGCTGTCGAGCAATACATTGAATGTTACTTTGGGGTAATTTGTCGGATTCTTTACTTCATCCACATTCTTTAATGAACTGGTTACATAAGGAACCTCACCCCAATGAATGCCTAACTGCAGATAAAGAAACGAACGCAGTGCCACTACATCAGAGTAGCGTTGGTTAAACTGATCTTCGGTCATTTTTTTATCTCTTACCATAATACGGAAGTTTTCAATCACATCATTACAATTCAGTATCACTTCATAAAATGGTTTGGGGCTTGCATAAGGGTTACTCTCCTTTACTTCATGTGTATTGATCTGGCGTAACGCTTCATTTGAATTAACTGTTACATCCAGCAGATCACCACGAAGTTCATTCAGTACAACATATTGTTCAGCCAACCCCATGAACTTACCATAAACACCAATTACAGCTGCGTCAGCATCGTAAACGTTCTGGTAAGCATTACTTATATCCAGCTGATCTTCCGGCTTTATGTCGAATATCTTTTTACAACTGCTGAAGCTCAACAATAGTGTTACAACCAAAAGCGATTCAATCAATTTCATTTTCTTCATATCTGAAGTCTTTTTTCTTTCAATAATTTTCGCAACAATATTTCTTACAAACCAATACGTGCACCAAGGATGAACGAACGGAACAATGGATCAAGTCCGGCATCAATACCTTGCGCAAACAGCGATGGTGACGCACTGAATTCCGGATCATAGCCTGTGTATTTTGTTAAAGTAAACAGGTTTGTTCCTGTTACATATACCGATGCATTTTTGATAAACTTGTCTTTAAATGGAACAGCATAGGTGAGTGTTGCACTTCTTAAACGGAAGTAAGAACCATCTTCGATCCAGCGTGTGCTGAAACGGTTATTACCCATGGGGTCACCAAAAGTTGCTTTTGGCATTGATGTTTGCTGGCCTTCTGCTCTCCACCTGTTCACAACGCTGTTCAACTGGTTTTCTACTGTGCTTGCAGATTCAAGTTTGTAACGGAGGTGATTGAATATCTCATTCCCTTGTGCAAAAGTGAACAATGCATCCAGTGAGAAACGGCCATACTCCAGGCGTGTTGTTGCACTTCCGAAGAAAGCCGGAATTGGATTACCAATGATGCTTTTATCTTTTTCGTCAATAACATCATCGTTGTTCAGATCCTGAAAAATAACATCACCAGCTCTGAAATTGCTATAAGTGCCGTCTGCATTTTTCTTTTTTAGTTTTGATCCTGCGGCAGCAATCTCTGTACTGAAAACGCCCATGGCATTATATCCATAGAACAACGTGGCAGGAGATCCGTTTCTTGTAAGAATAGTGGCTCCATAAGAATCAGTATGCATTTCGCCACCGGGAATAGATATTACACGATTGTTGTTGTGTGCAATAGTAAATCCAATATCCCATTTCAGTTTTTTATTATTAATTGTACGAACGTTTACAGAAGCCTCAATACCAGCGTTCTTCATACTTCCACTGTTTGTGAGCACTGATTGGAATCCGGATGCATTGCTGAGTGTTTCATATGCAAGCATATTTGTTGTTTTATTATAATATGCGTCCACACTTGCATTGATTCGTTCATTCCAAAAAGCAATATCAGCTCCTGCATTTAATTTTTTACTAGTTTCCCACTGAATGGCAGGGTTTGCAAAACCATCACGCACAAGCCCCTGCATGCCCAGCAGGTTTTGTGAGCCGTAACGCTGGTACCGTGAATAGTTGCCAATATCATCATTACCGGAAATGCTGTATGTAGCACGAAGTTTCAAGAGGTCAATTGAAGATAATGCCATAAAGTTTTCAGATGAAAGCAGCCATGCTGCACCAATTGATGGTAACAAGGCATAGCGTACGCCACCCATTGAAATACCTCCTTTTGCCTGCGAACCAAAACGTGATGAACCATCCATTGCCGCATTAAACGACAGGAAAAATTTATCCTTATAACCGTAGTCGAAGTTTAAATATGTATTCATCCAGTTCCACTCGCCAATACCACCACCTGTTTGACGCAGTGCATTAATACCGTTTTGAACGCTGATGAGTTCATCAGTTGCGGAGTTATAACCAAGTGTATAGTCCTGCTCCGCACGGTTTTGCTGATAACGCAAACCAAGGCGTGAAGCGACACTGTGTTTTTGATTGTAGGTGCGTTTAAACTCTATTCGTGAATCAGAATAAATAGAAAATAAACGTTTCACCTGTGTGCCAAGACGGCTGTCGGCAATAAAGGTGCTTAGTGTATCATCGGCTACACCTTTACGTGGAACAAAAATGTTTTCCCGCATCTTGTCGTACACCACACCAATAAGTGCAGAAGCCGATAAGAATTTATTGAAATCATACTTAAAGGTGTATGACCCCATGAAACGGTAGTAACGGTTATATGCCAGCATGTTTTGCGAAAGCACAGAAGGATTACTGATACCAAGAATATCTGCATCTTCAAAATTGGGTGACAGAACGCCTTTTACATTCACTTCATTCGGAATCATAAAAGGTGCTTTTGTTAAAGCTGTATATAAAGCACCTGTTTTGTTAACCACACCCTGGTATTTTAAATTATTTTGGTTGTAGGTAAATGCAAGAGCGGCTACACCTGTAAATTTTTTAGAAAAATTGAACTGTGCATTGAACCTTGTATTGTAACGTGTAAGATCCGTATTTTCCATTACCCCTGCATTGCGGCTGAAACCAACACTTAATGCGTAAGTAGCAATATTATCTCCACCTGTTACTTTCAGGTAGTAGTTCTGGTTAATACTGTTGCGGAATACATTGCGTTGCCAGTTTGTATTGTTGTGATAGCGGTAGTACTGTGAGTTAGATGCCGTATCATCGTTCATATACGGCATGGCCGCAATTTGTCCGGTTGTTAATCCCTGGCTTTGAAGAACATCTCCCAGGTAGCTGCGATAGTTTTTTGCATCCATTACTGGCAGAAACAAAGGCTTTTGATTAAACCCTGTGTACACGCCAAAATCAATACTTGTTGCTTCTTTTTTAGCTTTTGAAGTAGAGATAATAATCGCACCATTTGCTCCTTTTGTACCATAAACAGAGCTGGCATCCTTTATCACTGTATAGTTATCAATATCATGCACATGAATGAGTTGTAGTTGTTGGTGATGATATTACCGCCATAATCGTTTATATCATACACAATACCATCTACCACAACAAGCGGAGCATTGCTGCCATATAGTGAATTATAACCACGCAGAAACAGGTTAGCACCAATTCCTGCGGTACCTGAACGACGAATGGAGTTTAATCCACTTACTTTACCCTGCAATACAGCATCACCTGTTTCGAAAGGTCTTGTCCATTCACTGTTCGCATCGTAACTCGTAACAGCGGATGTAAGGTTGCGTTTACGAGCGGTACCAAAAGGCATTACAGCTTCATCCTGAAAGTTAGGAGCTGTTGCAGTGAGCAATGCAATTGTAATTGCTTTACTTCCCTTCAGCGATACTTGTTTCGATGCGTAACCTTCAGCACTCACTTCCACATCTGCATTATAGGAAGGTACTTTTAGCTGAAACGTTCCATCATCATCAGTAATTGCTGCTGAAAAACCTTTCACTTCTACCCTTACGCCGGATAAAGGACGTTTACCTGCTGCTTCTGTTACTACGCCTGTTACACTGATCACATTTTGTGTTACAGTTATACTGTCTTTCTTTACCTGCTGGGCATACAACCCCTGGCTGCCACATACAGCACATGTTGTTAGAAAGGCAAGTAAAAGCTTGTTTATTTTCTTCTTTGTCATTACAAGTTTCATTTAGGATCGTTCTGTTATAAACTTGGCACCAGTTTAATATAATCACACACTAATGGGTTTACAGCAGCAGTTGTACTGTTTGCTCCCGTTAAGTAAATATTTAATACCGGGGAATAAGTACTCATAGTAAACTCACCGAGATAAACTTCATTAAAATTGTTTGCATCTACATTTACATAACCAAGTATTGTTGATGTGGCCGTTCCAATACCAAGCTTTTGCTGAAAGGTTGCGGTTTGAAAATCATTCACAGCCACCCAATATGCTTTATATTTAATCGAAGGCACTTCCTTTACATCGTAACGGATATTGAATAGTGAAACACCATGGCTATACACCAGAATATCTTTAAAATCCAGTAATGTTACCGGGCTGTACCTGTCACGGAAAAAAGTATTGCTTCTTCTGTCGTGACTGGTGGCAGAATAAAACTCTGTTTGAATGGTAATAGTTTTGAGTTTGCTTGCAGGAAGTACATTCATTTTACTCATGATGTACACCATGCCATTACTTGTTTTAACAGTTTTTACAATGAAGGCTTTTTCAATGGGCAGTTTGGTTCCAAATTTTGATACAATCGTATCAGGTAACGAACCCGGCTTGTACAAAGTATCTACCGCAAAATCTTTCACTACATGCCAGCCGGTTACCAGGGCATTACTATCGGCAGTATTGGTAACATAATAAGGTCGGAATTTTGTATTCTCCATATCCCATGCAGCATCTGTAAGCATAAAAACAGTAAACTGTTTTTCTTCCTTCTGCACGTCATGTACTCTGTTCAGAAAAAGATTGGCAAAAACAGAATCTGTTCCGGGCTGGTAAATCGGATCGCCAGTAAGCGGATTAATACCTGTAATAACTGCATTGCTTGTATCAAACACTTTACGGAAAAGCGAAAGGATGAATGCTTTTTGTTTAGCAGGAGCTTCGGCACTGCTGTTAATAAATTCCCAACAGTTAGCTAACGCAGGTAATGATTTATTAATTACGTGTAACAACCCGTTTGATGCATATTTATTTGCTGTAGTAATAGCAGCATCTTCAACAGATGTGTTCAGCATATTATTGAATTTGCCGTTCAGCATTTCAATACGGGTTTCAGATTTTATATCGGCAGTTCGGTATTGTTTTAACGCTATATGATTACCTACAAACAACTTCAGCTTGGCTGCATCATTCACAATAGCAGGATCCAAAGATGCCAAAGCACTGTTCACCGGAGCAAACACCGTATAGTTTTTTGACGAACTGATCACTATATCGTATCCAGTTTTACCAAGGTATTCACGAAACGTACTGAGCTGCGGATCGGCACTGATTAACTCCAGCAACGTTATCTTTAAGAACGGGTCTGTAATACTGTTACGATCATCTTTTAATTTATCGCACCCGGTGAGTAGTTGCAATACAAGCAGCAAGCCTGCAGCAGTTAATAAATATGTTTGCCTGAACTTCATTACTTTTATTTTATCGTTTTCTGCTTTCTTTTTTATTGAAATACCTGTTTCCCATCAGGACGGAAACGTGGAAGTATCTGATCCTGGTCAATTGGAATAAAATGGATCATATCCAGGTTGTTATTATTTTGTGTACCTGTAATGGGTGTAATACGGATGATCTGCTGCTGTGTTGTAGGAAATTCAATAACACCCACCAAACGCCCAGCCTGCCTGTTACCGTTGGCCGCATTTTCAATATATCGTTTCCAGCCAATGGCTTCCAGTTCAGCATCGGTACCTACAGGTCTTGCTTCAGTAAAATTGACGGTACGTTGCATTAACTGTCCATTTACTTCCACCTGGCAAAGCATGTTAGAACTGCTCGATTGTTTTTGCCATGAATAACAGATCCATACTTTGTATTTTCCTTTAATAACCGGCGGTGTGCGCATTTCCCACCAGATAGGTCGGCTGGGCAATCCCATTGGCAGCATGTTTACATCACTGTTTACACTATAGTTTGATACAGAACTTGATGATGAGTACAGGTAAGAAAGTGTGTTTGTACTTGCCAAAGACCCCCAACCCCAGTAATGATCTTTAATTGGATTATCTGCCTGTGTTGCACGCACAAAATTGTAGTTTCCTCTTTTGTAATAAGCAGGCAACTTCATAATCTCTTCAAATGATGAAACATCCCAGTACAGTGCGGTAGGTTTTCTGAATTTCACCATAAAGTGTGCAGCAGCATCGTGCCATACACCATTGGTAGCAGCCAGGTCACTCTTTGCTCTGTTCAGTACAACTCCTTTTTCCAGCACACCATTGAAGATATCTTCATTCAATACCACCTGCTGATTAATGAGCTTCACACTTACAACCTCCTGCGGTTGAAAAGTAGAATGTGTTGATGTGGAAA
>JAACZX010000497.1 GCA_009996555.1 Chitinophagaceae bacterium
AGTTTAATGTAAAAGAAGTGGGTACGCAGCTGGGTTACAGCAACCTCAGCAATTTTTCCCTGGCATTCAGAAAAGAGTTCAATATACTTCCCAGCCAGGTATAGAAATATTTGTTTTCTGTATAATGTATTTTTCCTAACTTTAAAAACCGGGTAAACAGCCTCTTTTGACCTCTTGAATTAACATAGCTCCGTTTTTAATTCATACATCCTCTGAGCCTCCCATTTCCCCACTCTGTAAATCATATTTCGGCCCACTCGTTTTCCTTGTCTATCGGCAAACAGGTTTCTGTTTGGCAGAAGTCAGTCGTTGCATCCTGATGAAAACGCATGTTTATCCAACACCCCCCAAAAAAAGAGGCTCTTTATTAAGAGCCTCGATTTTTTTATACAGGATAAAAAAGGCAAGAACGCTAACGGTGTAGATCTAAAATCAAGTTGATCATTTTTTTATCGCAGATCGAATAATATACCAAGCTTTACCTGCAGTTGCTGCAGCGGACTGTTGTATAACTGTGCTACAGTATGGTTATGAATACGGCTTGTATTAAGATTAACAAATTGCATAGTGAGTGGTTTTGATTCACCATTATCCTGATTTGCTGGAGCAGGTTGTTCAAGTTGTTTTACGTTTACATAATCAATACGGCCACCATGTATGCGGCTTATAGAAAGATTAATCGATGTTCCACTCATTGGGCTGCAGGTTGATTTACCTCCCAGCTTCATCAGTAAACCTGCACCATACCCATAAGTAAACGTGTTTTTGCGGAATGTTACTTCATTTTCCAAGGGAGCACAGTCATCCCGGTCATCTTCTCCATAAACATTGATACGCACCCTGGTGCCAAGTGATTGAAGACCGCCCATTGCCTGAACATAAGGTGTTATGGCTTTGTTCTTTACTAATTCATAACGCACATTCAGATGGTTGTAGTTGGCGAAGTTGATATAATGTACCGGGTATTCAGCAGGGGTACTCATGTCTTCGCTCTGGAAGCTTTGTGTTACTTTCTTTTTGCCGTAACGTCCCGTTCCTGTTTCAAATGAGGCAACCAATTGTTTGCCGGCAAATGGAAAACGATAACCTATCTGAAAATTGAAACCATGTGCTGCATTAATGTTGCCAGCCATATCACCAAGCGGTGATTGGTTACTGTAGCCAAAGCCAAATTCAATTTGTGCAAAAGAGGTAAGAGAAACAAAAAAGGCTGTAACAGCGAGTAGAAGTTTTTTCATATGTCAATTTTTATTGTTTTTTGGCCGTATAGTGTAATGCATAAAAAATGAGCATCCCTTTTCGTTGAAAAATTGGATGCTCATTTTCTATGGTTATTTCATAACAGCAATTTTGGTACTGTTAAGTTCGTAAACCTTTCTGTTAAATAAAAGCCTAAATGATTGCTTTGCGCAAGCGGACCAGATCTTCCAGCAGCGGTTTTAATTTATCTAACTGCAGCATGTTAGCACCATCGCTTTTTGCAACAGCAGGGTTGGGGTGCGTTTCAATAAACAAGCCATCAACGCCAGTTGCAATAGCTGCTTTGGCAATTGTGCCGATCAGTTGCGGGTTACCACCTGTAACACCACTTGTTTGGTTGGGCTGTTGCAGCGAGTGTGTACAGTCCATGATCACCGGCACACTCAATTCTTTCATCCAGGTAATGTTGCGGTAGTCAACAACAAGATCGGTATAGCCAAACGTGTTGCCACGTTCAGTAAGCATTACTTTGTTGTTACCTGCTTTTTTAATTTTTTCTACAGCAAATTTCATTGATGGTCCGCTAAGGAACTGGCCTTTCTTCACGTTTACAATCCTGCCTGTTTCTGCAGCAGCTTCCAGCAAATCAGTCTGGCGACAAAGAAATGCAGGTATCTGTAAAATATCTAAGTAAGGAGCCGCCATTGCTGCTTCTTCATGTGCATGAATATCAGATGTGGCAGGAAGCTGATAGGCTTTACGCACTTTATCGATCAGGCTTAAACCGGTATCATCGCCTAAACCTGTAAAAGAAGATGCACTGGTACGGTTGGCTTTGCGGTACGATGCTTTAAACACATACGGAATGCCGAGATTTTTGCAAATGGTTGAAACTTTATCGGCTACTTCCATTACCAGTTCTTCGCTTTCAACAACACATGGCCCCGCAATGAGGAAAAAGTTCTTTTCGTCGTATGATTGATTGGCAAACAGATCTTTTACATATTGTTCCATGCGGCAAAGATAACAGTAAGTATGAAGTAAGAAGTACGAAGTAGATTTCTGATGGAGGATGTATGATGGCTGATTTAGCAGTTAGATGCAAACTGGCTTCTATCTAATCTTGTAAATCATTTAATCCGCCCAAATTCTGGTTCAGACAATTGCGCAAACGAATGAATGTTTGTCAAGTTGCTTTTCCTCCTATTTTTGTCGGCACAAATTCTGTTTATGATCCGTGAAAAAATATTGGTGATCGGCGCATCCGGTCAAATTGGTGTTGAGCTAACATTGGCGCTTCGTAAAATGTATGGTAATGCCAATGTGATCGCTTCCGACCTGCGTGAGCAAAATCCCTTGCTCGAAGGAACAGGTCCTTACGTAAGTCTGGATGTAATGAACAAAGAAATGCTGCATGTGCAGGTCATTCGCCAGAACATTACGCAGATCTATTTACTGGCGGCTATTCTTTCTGCCACTGGTGAAAAAAATCCCAACCTTGCCTGGAACCTCAACATGACAGGTTTGCTGAACGTGCTGGACATTGCAAGGGAAGAAAAAATTTATAAAGTATACTGGCCTTCATCTATTGCAGTATTTGGTCCCACAAGTCCAAAACAAAACTGCCCGCAGCAAACCATTATTGAACCTACAACAGTTTACGGTATCAGCAAATATGCCGGCGAATTCTGGTGCAATTATTATTTCCAGCGATATGGCGTTGATGTAAGAAGCTTGCGTTACCCGGGTTTGATCTCGTACAAATCTGCACCCGGTGGTGGCACAACCGATTATGCCGTAGAAATTTTTCAC
The DNA here is from genome assembly GCA_009996555.1 of Chitinophagaceae bacterium. Lineage (GTDB taxonomy): Bacteria > Bacteroidota > Bacteroidia > Chitinophagales > Chitinophagaceae > Lacibacter. Next base: position 3,013 of record JAACZX010000497.1, read on the forward strand.
GAAGCATTGGAAGAAAATAAATACGAATGTTTCCTTCAGGAAGATACTTACCTGCCCATGATGTACATGCCCGATGCTATCCGTGCAACCATTGAGCTGATGGAAGCACCTGCTGCTAAAATTTCTATCAGGCATTCGTACAATATTTCATCCATGAGTTTTTCGCCAAAGGAAATAGCAGCGGAAGTGGCGAAACATCGTGCAGGTTTTGAAATGAGTTACAAGCCTGATTACCGCCAGCAGATTGCCGACAGCTGGCCGCAAAGCATTGATGATAGTGTGGCAAGAGCAGATTGGGGCTGGAAACACGAATACGATCTTGCTGCCATGACAAAAGACATGTTCGATAATTTATAATAACCTTCACAGTTCTGCAAAGAACCTGTCAGTGTTATGACGAAATACAAAAGCTGCAAGCCTTAACTTGCAGCTTCTTTTTTAGTAAAGGCATGATCTAAATCGTACATGAAACAATTTTTATTTTCAATAGCCGTCGTTATTCTTTTTAGTACAACCGTATTTGCACAAGCTGCTGATAAACTTCGTGCAGGTTGGTACCGGGCATCCATCTTTCGTGAAGATGGTGCTGAAATTAGTTTTAATGCGGAAGTGCAAGTAAAGAACGGCAAACCGGTCATGTTTATCCGCAATGCAACAGAACGTTTACTGGTTGATGATGTAAAAGTTAAAGGCGATTCGGTGAATATCGAAATGCCTTTTTTTGAATCGTATTTCCGTTTGCAACTTCAGCAAAACGGATCGCTGAAAGGCAAATGGTTTAAGGCAGGCAGTTTAAAGTTGCTGGAGTTTCCGGTAACATTTGTGTATGGACAGAAAGAGCGTTTCATTGTAAACGAAAGCACAACACAAAACGCCACGGGTCGCTGGCAGGTAAGTTTTACACGGCCTAACGGAACCGACAGACCCGCCATTGCTGAGTTTAAACAAAACGGATCATCACTAACCGGCACTTTCTTAACACCCAGCGGCGATTATCGTTTTCTTGAAGGTGTTGTGAATGGTAATGAAATGCAGTTAAGTTGTTTCGATGGAAGCCATGCATATTACTTCACTGCAACCATCAATGGTAACGAAATCAGCAACGGAAAATTTTTCAGCAGTGCATCACCGGTTGAACTCTGGCGTGCAACCAAAAACAATACTGCTGCATTACCCGATACTACTCCTGTAACGCAACTAAAACCTGGCGAAAGCAAACTCAATTTTTCATTTAAAGATGTAAACGGAAAAACAGTTTCAATAAACGATGCACGTTTCAAAAACAAAGTTGTAGTAATACAAATTATGGGCAGCTGGTGCCCCAACTGTATGGACGAAAGCAAATTCCTCAGCAGTTTTTACAAAGAGTATAAAAGCAAAGGAGTTGAAGTTGTTGCATTGGCTTACGAATACAGCACCGATTTCAATCGCTCCAAAGCAAGTGTACAAAAGTTCATCAAGCGTTTCGGCATACAATATCCTGTACTAATTACATCCACTACAACAAGCGATGAACAGCGAACAGAAAAAACATTACCACAGCTAACGCCTATTCGTTCGTTTCCTACAACCATCTTCCTTTCAAAGTCCGGGAACGTTTCCGTAATTCATCAAGGCTTCTTTGGTCCCGGCACGGGACACTTCTATGAAGAATATAAATCGGAGTTTTATCGTACAATCCGCTCCCTGCTTGCAGATTAGGCATGTTTTATTCAGCAGACGGGTTTATATTTGCTCTCCCTCAAACGGGGTAGACTTCTGCATTATTCATATTTAAAAGAAAACTGATGGCTGAAAAGATTAAAGTAGCCAATCCGGTGGTAGAGCTGGATGGCGATGAGATGACACGTATCATCTGGAAATTCATTAAAGAGAAATTGATTCTTCCTTACATCGATCTTGATATTAAATACTACGACCTTGGTGTTGAGTACAGAGATGAAACCAACGACCAGGTAACGATTGATGCAGCAAACGCCATTAAACAATACGGTGTTGGTATTAAGTGTGCTACCATTACTCCCGATGAACAACGTGTTGAAGAGTTCAAACTAAAACAAATGTGGAAGAGCCCAAACGGTACTATCCGCAATATTCTTGATGGCACTGTATTTCGTGAACCAATTGTGATCAACAATATTCCTCGTCTTGTAACCAACTGGACAGCACCGATCATTGTTGGTCGTCATGCATTCGGCGATCAATACCGTGCAACTGATACAGTGATCAAAGGCAAAGGAAAATTAACCATGACCTTTACACCTGAAGATGGTGGCGAACCACAGGTGTTTGAAGTGTACAACTACAAAGGTGATGGTGTTGCAATGACGATGTACAACACCGATGAAAGTGTGAAAGGTTTTGCACGCAGCTGCTTCAATATGGCACTGAGCAAAAAATGGCCTTTATACCTTTCTACAAAAAATACAATCCTTAAAAAATACGATGGCCGCTTCAAAGATATTTTTGAAGAGATCTATCAAAATGAATTTAAAGCACAGTTTGATGCTGCAGGTATCGTGTACGAACATCGTTTGATCGATGACATGGTGGCGAGTGCATTGAAGTGGAACGGTAATTTCGTTTGGGCTTGTAAGAACTACGATGGTGATGTACAAAGCGATACTGTTGCACAAGGTTTCGGTTCGCTTGGTTTAATGACTTCTGTGTTGATCACTCCCGATGGTAAAACAATGGAAGCAGAAGCTGCACATGGTACAGTAACACGTCACTACCGTGAGCACCAGAAAGGCCGTCCAACTTCTACAAATCCGATTGCATCAATCTTTGCATGGACACGTGGCCTGGCTTTCCGTGGTAAACTCGATGGTAACCAACCATTAATTGATTTCGCAAACGCACTGGAAGCTGTTTGTATTGAAACGGTAGAAAGTGGTAAGATGACGAAAGACTTAGCGGTTTGTATCCATGGCAACAAAGTAAATCACGGCGATCATTATTTGTATACAGAAGAATTCCTGGATGCAATTGATGCCAACCTGAAAGCAAAGCTTGGATAAGCGCTGAAGCCAGTAGAATCCTGAGCGAAGTCGCAATGCGAACTTATAAATAAATCCCTCAGCATTTGCTGAGGGATTTCTGTTTTCATCAGTATCCGTTTTCAATGTTCTTTATCAACCCGTTTTCTAACCACGATCATTGACGTGACTTAAGCAAGGCTTTATTTTGGCGCTACAAAATTGAAACCATGCTGCGCAAAAAGATCTTTCAGCAACATGAAAGCCAAACCACCCGTGGCACAGAACTCTACCGCATTGAAGCATTGAGCGATGCCGTGTTTGCTTTTTCTGTATCGCTATTGATCATGTCGCTGGAGGTGCCCAAAACATTTGAAGAGCTGAACGCATCCATACTGCACTTCCTTCCTTTCGCTGCAACGGTAAGTCTTGTTTTCTTTTTTTGGTATTTGCAGAATGCATACTTCCGGAATTATGGTTTGAATGATGGGAAGGTGATTTTTCTGAATCTTTCTTTACTTGTGCTCATTCTGTTCTATGCTTTTCCGTTAAAGTTTTTATTTTCTGTTTTGCTGTCGTGGTTAACAGGCATCGATTATTTTCATGAAGAGTCGCTGCTTGGCAAAACAGTATTAACAGAAGAGGAATTTCCTCAACTGATTTTGTTCTTTAGTATTGGCTATGCTGTAATCTGGTTTATTTTCTATTTGCTGTACAGGCATGCGTATGTGAAGAGAAGTGCTTTGAAGTTCAGTATGTACGAAATAAAATATCTGCAATCGCAAAAGCAGGATGCAATGGTGCAGGTAGCAATAGGGTTGCTGAGTATTTTATTTGCCTTTAGTGATCTTCCGGTTTGGAGTGGCTTTTGTTTTTTGCTGATCCCTGTTTGGCTTTTGGTTCATCATTACCTGTTTAGACGAACGGTGAAACGAATTGCTCTTTTGAAATAACTGTGATGATCTAATGAAGAGAAGCTATTACTTCTTTTAAAAATTTATTTTCATCAATTACATGTAAGCCAAGACGAACTACCACCAGTTTTTTTGACGGGATAATATAAATATCCTGCCCGCCATAGCCATCAGCAAAAAACAGATCAGCAGGCACATCAGGATACCAGCGTTTATTTTTATCTTTTTCAGCAAAACCATTTAACCAAAACTGGAAGCCGTAATGTTTTTGTTGATCAGCATCTGAAGGCTGTATCGATTGTTTTACCCAGTCTGCAGGTAGTAGTTGTTCCTCATTCCAGACGCCATTATTGTAATACAACAAACCAAATCGTGCAAAGTCCCGTGCTGTTGCATAACAATACGATGAGCCGACATACGTTCCGGAAGCATCAGGCTCAAGCACCACTGAATACATATTTAATTGATGAAAAAGCGAACGGTAAGGAAAGTCGGCATACGCTTCTTCTCCAACGGTATGGCGGATAATACGACTTAGGATGTTACTGTTGCCACTGGAGTAATTGAATGTTGTGCCAGGTGCATGTTTCAAAGGAAGCTTTGCTGTAAAGGCAGCCATATCTCCTTTTTTGAACAGCATGTTGGTTACTTCGCTGGGCTTCGTATAATTCTCTTCAAAAGCAAGTCCGCTTGTTTGCTGCAGTAAATGACGCAAGGTGATCTTTGCCTTTTCTGTATTTTTCCATTCAGGAACAGGTGCAGGAGCATCAAGATTTAATTTTCCTTCTCTTATTAAAATACCAATCATAGCAGCTGTTAAGCTTTTTGCAACCGACCAACCTGTCATCACTGTATTCTTATCAAAGCCGGCAGCATATTCTTCAGCAACTATATTGCCATTGTATAACACTACTACTGCTCTCGTTTGCGAAGGCGTATTGTTATATGTTGAGTGCATCACATTTGCAACTGCCTGTTTCAGTAATTGTTGATTTATTTCAGGAGGAATGGAATCTGAAA
>JAACZX010000101.1 GCA_009996555.1 Chitinophagaceae bacterium
AGGATTAACAGATTGGTACAGTCATCTTATTGAAAGATCCGGCTCATTTGATTGGGGAGATTTTTATGATCCTGTTGATCAGCCAGCGGAACAATATGGAAGTACTGAAGCTTATTTCGCTGCCGTTTACGGAAAGGCAAATAAATGGCTACGGCTGTTGCGCAACGAAATGGGAACCGACAAATTCAATGAAGGCATGAAGAAGTATTTCCAACTCTGGAAATTCAGGCATCCATACCCGGAAGATTTTCAGCAGGTGATGGAACAGGTAAGCGGTAAAAAACTAACTAAAATTTTTGCCCTGCTAAAACAGCCACGCAAACTATAGGTGTATCGGAAAGAAGATGCTATTTTTGAGAAAACCCATTGAGTGAAATATATTCTTTCCCTCCTGCTGCTAATCGTTACCCATTGTGCGCAAGCCCAGCAATCCTACTGGCAACAACAGGTAAACTTCAAAATTGATCTTACACTGAATGATCGTGAACATACGCTGGATGGTTTTGCAAAGATTCAATACATCAACAACTCACCGGATACATTATCCTACATCTGGTTTCATGTATGGCCTAATGCGTATCGCACAGACCGCACAGCTTTCAGTGATCAGTTGCTCGAAAACGGCCGTACCGATTTTTATTTTTCAGACAGCAAAGACCGTGGCTATATCAACCGGCTCGACTTTCGTGCAAACGGAACACTTGCCAAAACGGAAGATCACCCACAGCATATTGACATCATTAAACTGTTATTACCACAGCCATTAGCACCGGGCAGTTCAGTTGAGATCACCACTCCGTTTCATGTGCAACTGCCAAAGAATTTTTCAAGAGGTGGTCATATCGGGCAATCATATCAGCTTACACAATGGTATCCAAAACCGGCTGTGTATGACCGTTATGGCTGGCACCCTATGCCTTATTTAGACCAGGGTGAATTTTACAGTGAGTTTGGTAATTACGAAGTGAAAATCACTGTGCCTGAAAAATATGTTGTGTTAGGCAGCGGAGAATTGCAGAACACCGAAGAACTGGAATGGTTGAAAAAGAGAAGTGTATTACCTGCAACAACTCCACAAAAGCCTGTCGCTAAAAAAACAACTGCAAAGAGCAACACAAAAAAAACAACAGCACAAAAACAACCGGCTGCTGCAACAGAAACAACCAAAACATTATTCTTTACACAAAACAACATTCATGATTTTGCCTGGTTTGCAGATAAAGAGCTGATTGTTTACTACGATACCACAAAATTGAAAAGCGGTCGTGTCATCAATCTCTTTACTGCATTTCCCGAAAAGAGTACAAAGGTTTGGAAGAACAGCATGCAGATGATGAAAGATGCTGTTCATTTCAGAAGCAATCTGGTTGGCGAATATCCATACAACACAGTTTCAGCAATTGAAGCAAGAATGGGTTTTGATGGCGGCATGGAATATCCGTGCATTACAGCAATTGCACCAATGCCATCAGAAAAAGAACTGGAAGGTGTACTGCAGCATGAAGTGGGGCACAACTGGTTCCAGGGATTGCTGGGATCGAATGAGCGGATGCATCCCTGGCTTGATGAAGGCATCAATAGTTATTATGATAACCGTTTTAACAAAGAGCACAGCAGGTATAACCGGCCATTTGTAAAACCAAGAGGCTTACTTTCGTTTGAAGCTACAGAACATCTTTTTCTGAACAGCTTTGAACAGTGGCGCATTGATCAGCCTCTTGCTACTACTGCCGATCAATTAACAGAAGGAAACTATTCATTAATAGCATACGAAAAAGGCGCACAGTTTATGCAGTTGCTGGAAGAAAAACTGGGCCGCACAACATTTGATTCTGCTATGCAATTGTATTTCCGGAAATGGCAAGGCAGGCATCCCTACCCTTCGGATCTGAAAGCTGTTCTTGAACAACAGAGCGGACAGAACCTTGATACCATCTTTGCCATGCTGCATCAAAAAGGTTCGCTGCACACTCCGCAAAAGAAAAAACCAAGTGTAAAATTATTTGCCGGCATCAACGATGAAAAAACAAATACCATTATTGTTACACCTGTTGTAGGGGCGAACATGTACGATGGCTTTATGATTGGCGGTGCTGTTACCAACTACACTCTTGCACCGAGAGCCTTTCAGTTTTTTGCAGCACCGCTTTACGCTGCAAAAAGTAAAGACCTGAACGGTATTGCCCGGTTGAGTTACACCTTCTATCCCAAACAAACTTTTCAGCGTATTACTATTGCCATTAATGCGTTGAAGTTTAATACAAACGATTTTATTGATACCGCTAACCAGAAATATGTTACGGGTTTCAGGAAGTTTTCACCCACACTTAAACTTGTGCTTGCAGAGCAGAATCCGAAAAGCACAAGAGAACGATTTGTACAATGGAAAACATTTTTACTTGATGAAGACCGTTTGCGTTTCCGTAGCGATACATTTCCGAATGGCGACCGTTTTACTGAGATCACAAAAACAAATGCAGCCCGCTACCTGAATCAATTACGTTTTGTAATTCACGACAGCCGTGTATTGTATCCTTACCGTGCTGAACTGGTTGCTGAGCAGGCAAAAGATTTTGTGCGTCTTGCATTTACCGGCAATTACTATTTCAATTACAATGATAAACTTGGAGCAGACATCAGAATATTTGCAGGTAAATTTATTTACCTGGGCGAACGCACCATCAGCAAGCGATTTGCAAATGATGCCTATCACCTGAACCTGTCAGGCGCAAAAGGTTACGAAGATTATACATACAGCAATTACTTTATTGGCCGCAATGAATTTGAAGGCTTTGCCAGTCAGCAGATGATGATGCGTGATGGAGGATTTAAAGTTCGTACGGATCTGCTCTCGAACAAGATTGGTAAAACTGATGACTGGCTGATGGCCATCAATCTTTCATCCGATATCCCTGATCAGATCAACATACTCAACATACTCCCTTTCAGAGTACCATTGAAAGTATATATGGATCTTGGCACCTATGCTGATGCATGGAGACCCGGTGCAGAAGGAAGCAAAGTATTGTTCAATGCGGGGCTGCAACTTTCATTGTTTAAAAACAGTATCAACATTTATGCGCCGCTGTTTTACAGCAAGCCATATAAAGATTATTTTATATCAACTATTCCGGAAAAACGTTTTCTTAAAAACATCAGCTTCACCATTGATGTGCAGAACCTGAGCCTGAAAAAAATTGACCGCCGCATGCCTTTCTGATGCAACAGATCAACTACATAGCAAACAAGGATATTGATAAACAGAAATGGGATGATTGCATTGATCATTCCGTGAATGGTTTTATCTATGGCTATTCCTGGTATCTTGATGCAATGGCTGAACAATGGGATGCGCTTGTGCTGAATGATTACGAAGCTGTAATGCCGCTTACGTATAACAGGAAATACGGTATTCATTATTTGCATCAGCCGTATTTCTGCGCCTGCCTTGGTGTGTTTGCAGTACAACAACCAACCTCCACGCTTGTTCAATCGTTTCTTAACGCTATACCAAAACGCTTCCGTTACATTGACATTTATTTAAACAAAAACAACCTGTTCCCTATAGCAGGTTATCCGTTAACACAACGCACCAACTATACATTGTCGCTTAAAGATGCTTACAATGCAATTGCTGAAAAATACCGTACCAACCTGAAAAGGAATATTAAGAAAGCTGAACAAAGCGGGTTAACGGTAAAACAAAATATAGCAGTTGAAGAAATTCTGTCGCTGGCAAAAGAAACAATGCAGCGGGTTTCAGCTATCAGTGATGAGCAACTGAACAGGTTCCTGAACATTTATGCAATGGCTGAAAAAAAGCAACGGGCTGAAACATTGGGTATCTACGGAAGCAGAGGGGAATTGTTGGCATCGGCTGTTTTTCTTTTTTCGCACAGGCGTTGGTATTATATCCTTGTAGGCAATCACCCCAATGGAAAAACATCAGGCGCTTCGCATTATTTAATTGACCGTTTTATTGCTTTGCATGCAGGCACTGATACTATTCTTGATTTTGAAGGAAGCGATGTACGCAACCTTGCTTTTTTTTATAGCAGTTATGGTGCTGCCGAAGAATACTATCCGGCACTTCGCATGAACCGTTTACCAAAACTATTGAAATGGTTGAAGGAATGAGTGATGAATGATGAATAATGAGTGGTGAGCGCTCTTCAACTTCGCTCAGAGTCGAACCACGTTAAAGTCAATCGAGCGATAGTAGAGTTTAACATAAACGGGCAGCAAAAAAACATCCTACCCTTCTAATATCTTCTCAGCAATCACCAAATCAATCGGGTTTGTGATCTTGATATTGGTTTCCTCGCCTTGCACCAGTGTTACTTTTAAACCAAAAGCTTCCACCACATTTGCTTCATCAGTAAACCATGCTTTGTAATCAATTTCAAAAGCGGGGAGCAGTATCTTGCTATGGAAAGTTTGAGGTGTTTGTACTAAACGCAACTTGCTTCTGTCAACAGGATCGTTTCCTTCTTCGTGAACAATCCGCACACTATCTCTGCACTCAACAGCAGGAATGGCACTGCCTGTTTCCAATGCTGCTTCGTAACAACGTTTGATCAGTTCATCACTCACCAGGCAACGAACGCCATCATGTACAAAAATGATCGACTCTTCTTCAATCAGCTTCAATCCATTTTTCACAGAATGGAAACGTGTTTCACCACCAACAGTCAATTGTATGCGTTGCTCATCAAAAAAGCCGTCAATGATCTCTTTACCTAATTCAAGATGCTCTTCGGGCAGCACAACAATTACTTTACAATCGGGTAATGCTTTTAAAAACGCATCGATTGTATAGTATAAAACAGGTTTATTCTTTAAGAGGAGAAACTGCTTTGGAAGAACTGACCCCATTCGTTTACCGGAACCTCCGGCCACAATTACAACATATGTTTGCATAGCTTCAAAGATAAGAGAGAGTTTTTTACCTGTAAATAGCGATCTCTTTTTCGCCTTTACTGTTTTGCATGGCTCGGTACATGCCCTCGCTGTTAAAGATCATTGCTGTGTTACCTTTTGCATCCACACCAATCATACCACCTTCGCCATTTATTTTTACTAATTTATCAAGTGTAACAAGTTCCATTGCCTGCTGCAGATCAAGTCCTTTATATTCCATTAAACAACTTACATCATACGCAGCTACCGCACGCAGAAATAATTCACCATGCCCTGTGCATGACACAGCACATGTTTGGTTATTAGCATAAGTTCCTGCACCAATAACAGGACTGTCGCCAATACGGTTAAAGTTTTTATTGGTCATACCGCCTGTGCTTGTTGCAGCGGCAAGATTTCCTTTTGCATCGCAAGCCACTGCACCAACAGTTCCGAACTTTTTATCCACCTGTATATTATGATCGAGTGATGTTCCGCTTTCATTCTTTACCAACTGCCACTGATCATAACGGAACTGAGAAAAGAAATAATCTTCGCTCTCAAGTTGTAATTGCTGTTGTTTGGCAAACTGCAATGCACCTTCACCGCTTAGCATTACATGCTCGCTTTTTTCCATGATTGTTTTTGCAAGCAGTACAGGATTCTTCACACTATGTACACCAGCCACAGCACCGGCAGCCAATGAAGCGCCATCCATTATGGCTGCATCCATTTCATGCCCGCCTGTTTTGGTAAATACTGAACCCTTGCCTGCATTAAACAGAATACAATCTTCAAGAGACAGAACAGCTGCAGCTACTGCATCAACAGCTGTACCTCCTTTTTGTAAAATATCATAGCCGCTAGCCAATGCATCTGCAAGACCTTTTTTATAGGCTGCTTCAAGTTCCGGCGTAAGGTCCGCTCTTAGAATTGTACCTGCGCCACCATGTATAGCAATGGAGAAATCATTCATACTACTTCAATAACAATTTACACTCCTGCAACAGTCGCTCACGTTTTATTGCTGCCGTACCTACTTCTTCACAAACGAGTCCACCTGCAATATTTGCCACTTCAGCCATTAGTGTCACATCTTTTGTGGCTGCATATACCAACGATGCTACTGCTATCACTGTATCACCAGCGCCACTTACATCGGCAATGCTGCGGAGGTGTGAAGGGATGATTGCCGACTGTTGCTGATTTTTATAAAAGACGCCTTTTTCAGAAAGAGTAATAAAAGAAATATGGTGTTGAAGTTGTTCTTTCAGCTCTTCATGAATATGGCCAAGCGATTCTTCGTTCACTGTTTCAACCATCAGGTTGAGTGCATCTTTTACTTCTTTCAGATTTGGCTTAAACACATCTACTGACTTGTATGCAAAAAAGTTCTTTCGTTTTGGATCAACAGTTGTTGTAATACCATGATGTTTGCAAAGAGCAATTGCTTTTTCAATCACCAGTTCTGTAAGCACACCTTTGTTGTAATCTTCAAAGATGACTACATCGGGTTTGTCCTGCGCAATATAAGTTTGCAGTGCCAGTATCAACCTGTTTTCATCTTCATAACCAAGATCGGTTGCTACTTCTTTATCCAGGCGCATCATCTGCTGGTTACGGCTGATGATGCGTGTTTTACTTGTTGTTGTGCGCTTGGCACTGCTAAGTAAAAAATCTGTTTTGATCTGCTGCTCTGCAAGGAGCTCACGCAATCTTGCACCATCATCATCATTTCCAATCACACTCAGTATAGATACCGATGCACCCAATGATGCAATATTCAATGCCACATTTGATGCACCTCCTACCCTGTATTCTGTTTTATCCAGGGCAACAATAGGCACAGGTGCTTCAGGAGAAATACGTTCCACATGCCCCCACATATATGTATCAAGCATTACATCACCTATCACAGCCACTTTAATGCGTGTAAACTGCTGAAACAATTCATCAAACTTCAATTCACTCATATTACGCCGTCTTCTTTTGATTTGCAACTGCAAGATAATAAACAGGAATACCTAACAAAACAATACCCAGCCCAATACCTGCATACAAAGGTTTCATAATGATCAGGAAGAAACAAAATGTGAGCCCGAGAATAATATAAATAACGGGCAGAACAGGATAAGCAAATGCTTTATAGGGCCGTTCTATGTCCGGACGTTTTACCCGCAATACAAATATGCCGATGATAGTAAGCACATAAAACAGCACCACTACAAAAGAGATCATATCAAGTAAATCGCCATACTGTCCGCTTAAACAAAGTAAAGAAGCCCAAACACATTGTGCCCACAACGCCCATTGCGGTACTGCATTTTCATTTAACGTACCTGCCTGCTTAAAAAACAATCCATCCTGCGCCATGGTATAATAAACCCTTGCACCTGATAATACAAGACCATTAATACAACCAAATGTTGAGATCATGATCATAACAGCAATCACATAAGTACCGATACTTCCGAATATTTCATTCGCTGCCGTAACAGCTACACGATCCTGTTTAGCGAAAGCAATACTTTGTTCACCACCATTCAACGGAAGTACACTGATGTACATAATATTTGCAGCAATGTAAATGATGGTTACAATGAGAGTGCCGAGGAACAGACTCAACCCAATATTACGTTTTGGATTTTTAATTTCACCTGCAATGAATGTTACGTTGTTCCATGCATCGCTGCTGAAGATAGAACCCGTCATTGATGCTGCAATGGCTCCTAATACCGCACTGCCTGCAATACCTGCAATCATTCCGCCTTCCTGTATCTTACTCATTTGCCAGGCGTTCTCCCAGTTGGCATTCCACACATCGGCTTTTGCTGCCAGCAACAAACCAAACACGATCAAGCCAAACAATGAAACAAGTTTAGTGATGGTGAAAATAGTTTGAATGATCTTACCGCCTTGTATTCCCCTTGTATTGATGTATGTAAGCAATGCGATGACTGCAATGGAAACAAGCTGTGCAGGATAT